>SCUR01000519.1 GCA_004297235.1 Candidatus Manganitrophaceae bacterium
GGGGCGATCCGCGCCGCTCTTGCGCGGTCGCGCCGAGTTCGACCGTGAGGGGGTCCAAGGGGGCGCAGCCCCCTGGTGTCCCTTGGGAAGCCGAAGGGGGTTGGGCAAGCAACCCCCGCGATGGGGGGTGGGGTGAAACCCCACGACTCTAGGTCTCTGCGGTAGGGCTTGGGGCAAAGCCTCTATTTCCTTCCCACATGAATCGCCACGATGCCGCCGGTGAGATTCTCATAGGTCACCCGGGCAAATCCGGCATTCTCCATTCTTTTCTTCAATCCTTCCTGGTCCGGAAACTTTCGGATCGAGTCGGGAAGATAGCTGTAGACGCCGGTGGGGTCTTTCGAGACCCAGGTGCCGATCTTGGGGAGGAGGGTGAAGGAGTAGAAGTCGTAGAGCTTGCGGAGGGCGGAGCCGGGGGGGCGGGAGAATTCCAGACAGGCCATCCGTCCGCCCGGCTTGAGAATCCGATAGATCTCGCGGAGCGCTTGGTCGAGGTCGGTGACGTTCCGCATGCAGAAGCCGGTGAGGACCGCATCGACCGATTGATCGGCGAGAGGCAAGCGCTCCGCATTGCCGAGAGCGCAAAGCGCTTGACCGATCCGGCGGCCGGAGAGCTTCTTTTGTCCCAATCGAAGCATCGGCTCGTTGAGGTCGAGGGCGACGACTTTTCCCTCGCTCCCAACGGCGCCCGCCGCCAGGATCGAGAGGTCGGCGGTTCCGGCGCCGATATCGGCGACCGCTTCGCCCGGGCGAAGGGCGGCCAGTTCGATCGTCCGGACCTTCCAGCGGTGATGCAGGCCGAAGGAGAGAAGGGTGTTGTTCAGATCGTAGAATCGGGCGATCGAGGAGAACATCCGTTGGACGGCGCGCTCTTTCTCGGCGGGGGGAGGTGGGGCGTACATCGTCACCACGCGATCACCCGGTCATGTTCGACGATGAGCCGGGCGATGTCGGTGTAATCAACGAGCGAGAGGGTGCGCTCGGTCCCCCGTGCGACCAGATCTTCGCGGCAGGCATACGTTTTCACCGGAAAGGAGCCGTTGATCAGGACGGCATCTTGGATCAACAGAACCGACGCCTGCGGATCGCTCTGGATCGCTTCGAACGCGATGGGGTCGACCGTTTTTCGAAGGATGTGCAAGGTCTTCATCGAAATGGAATTACCACCTCCGCCACAGAGATCAATTTCGACGCTTCTTGATAGGAGATCATTCGCACCCCGTCCGGGAGGGATCGGATTTTTCGTTCCGCAAGCGCTCCCGATTCCGCGTAGAGTTGAACATGGACCTTTGGGAAGTATTCCAGATAGGTCTGAATCGACGGGCTTCCGATCGCCTCCGCGTTCAGGGGGAGGAGATTAAAGACGCCGTCTTCCATCAGCAGGAGCGAAACCTCATTGTCGGCGAGGGAGAGCCCCATCGTCATCCGAAAGCCTTCGCTTGGCCGAAGGGTGTTGAACGGACTGTCTTGGACAATCACGAGAACCTTCTTCATGCTCAGGCTCCAAAGGCCAAAAAGCGGTCGGACCGCGCCACGATGCGGGCGAGCTCATGCTGCGAGAGCCAGCCGATGCCGGGGAGCCCGTCGCCCTCGAAGATTCCCCGTCCCTCCGCCGACTGCGTGCAGAGGGAGACGGAGAGCCCATCCTTCATCAGCTTTTCCAAGCGGGCCGCGGGGCTGTTCGGCGATTCGATCCGGACGATATGATAGATGCCGTCGTCCATCAGAAAAAGGGAGACCTGATGTCCGGCCGCCAGCAGCGCCTCGATCAATCGAAAAACGGTATAACTATTTTGATGCTCCGGGCTGGTGGTCATCAAAAAACCGACCGCGAGCCCTCGCCTTTTAGTGGATTCGGTCTTCATGGAAGTAGGAGGGTTTTATCATAGCGGCCAGGGGAAGTCAACGCAAGTGCGGATTGTGGTTGCGAATGGGGCCACCCCCCACCGCGGGGACTAGAGTCGTGGGGTTTCACCCCACCCCCCTTCGGATTCCCCATGCAGCAAGGGGTGCCCCCTTGCCACCCCACGGTCACAACT
>SCUR01000520.1 GCA_004297235.1 Candidatus Manganitrophaceae bacterium
AGGCGCAGCTGCAGTTATAAATCGAGCGGGGCGTTTCCCCGAGCCCCAGCGCAGAGGATTAAAGTCGTGGGGTTTCACCCCACCCCCCACCGCGGGGGTTGCTTGCCCAACCCCCTTCGGATTCCCAAGGGACACCAGGGGGCAAGCCCCCTTGGACCCCCTTACGGTCGAACTCGGCGCATCCGCGCAGGTACAGCGCGGCTACCCCTCAAACAGGCTACGACCTGATACAGAGGCTTGCGCGTCTGACAGAAGTAACGCAGGGATGCTTGATTCACAAGAAAGCCTCCGTCTAAGCGCGCACGCTCTTTGCTCTTTGCTTTTTCTCTTTCGTTTTGCTTTTTATAATAGAGGACTCTGTGGGCTGCTGTGCCCGCAGCGCAAGGGACCCACTGGGGGATGGGTGGAGCGAGGACACAGCAGCCCACTACAAATCAAATCGTTCCATCGACCAAATCAGGTCACGAGTGTCTGAAGCACAATCCGCGGTGCTCTCCCGCGCGTTGTGCGAGTTGTGACCGTGGGGCGCAGGGGGTTTCACCCCCGCTGCACGGGGAATCCGAAAGGGCCGTTGCAAGACGGCCCCGCGGTGGGGGGTGGGGTGAAACCCCACGACTCTAGCTCTCCGCGGTGGGGCTTGGGGCAAAGCCCCATTCAAATGGCAATCTAAAGAAGAAGCTTTGCCCCCCTCACCCTTCCCGCTTCCACGACCAGATCCGGACTTGACACTCCCCCCCGAATCGCCTTATATAGACCTATTCCGTCCGTGCCGGCGAGGATCATCCGGTCGCGCTCTTTGTTCGTCCGACCCGTATCTTCCGATCTGCTCACGCGAATCGCGATTTTTTTTAGCAAGGAGAAGAGCCGATGGACCATCCACTCTTTCAAATAATCATCATTCCGCTCGGCGTCTTCCTCGGCGCGACCGCGGCCGCGCTGATCGTGAGAAGCGTCCTGCTGCGCCTGCTCCACCGGTGGGCCGCAAAAACCGAGACGGAGGTCGATGATCTTTTCATAAGTGCAGTCCGCATTCCCTCGATCAACTGGGCGATCGCCATCGGGCTCTACATCGCCATCGGCACCTCCTCACTTCCGCCCCCCTACGTCGCTTACTCGCTCAAGGCGATTCATGTCCTGATCATCCTCTCCGTGACCTTCGTTCTCGCCAACGTCTCCTCACAGCTGATCGCCTATTCGATCCGAAAGTCGGCGATTTCCATCCCGGTGACCGGGCTCTCGCAGGCGATCATCAAGGGGACGGTCCTTGTCATCGGCTTTCTCATCCTCCTTGGGACCCTGGGCATCTCGATCACCCCGCTGATCACCGCGCTGGGGGTGGGGGGTCTGGCCGTGGCGCTTGCTCTTCAAGACTCTCTCTCGAATCTCTTCGCCGGAATTCACATTCTGGTGGAGCAGCCGGTCCGCGTCGGCGACTTTATCCGCCTGGAGTCGGGCCAGGAGGGGTATGTCACCGACATCGGCTGGAGGACCACCCGCATTCGGCTCCTTTCGAATAACATGGTGATCATTCCAAACAATAAACTCTCCCAAAGCATTCTGACCAATTATCATCTTCCAGAAAAGCAGATGGCGGTTCAGATTCCGATCAGCGTCGGCTACGATGCCGATCCTGACCATGTCGAGCGGGTGTTGTTGGAAGAGGCGACCCTCGGCGCGCGCGAGATTCCCGGACTCCTTTCCGATCCGGCCCCCTCCGTCCGCTTCATTCCTGGCTTCGGCGATTTCTCATTGAACTTTACTTTGGTCTGCCAGGTTCGGGAGTTCGTCGATCAATATCCGGTCCAGCATGAATTGCGGAAGCGGATCTTGCGCCGGTTCCGGAAAGAGGGGATCGAGATCCCCTTTCCGATTCGGACGATCTACATGCACCCGGTCGACGGCAAAACTCCAACGGGAGAGGAACAAGGA
>SCUR01000053.1 GCA_004297235.1 Candidatus Manganitrophaceae bacterium
AAGGATACCGCGCTCGTCGCCGCCGCCGTCTTGTCCCACCGATACCTCACCGATCGCTTCCTACCCGACAAGGCGATCGACCTGATCGACGAGGCCGCGTCGCGCCTTCGGATGGAAATCGACTCGATGCCGACCGAGCTCGATGAGATCTATCGAAGGATCCGGCAGCTTGAGATCGAGCTCGAAGCGGTCAAAAAGGAGAAAGACAAAGCCTCCCAGGAACGGCTGGAAAAAATCGAGAAGGAGCTGTCCGACCTGAAAGAGGAAGCAAATCAACTCTCGGCGCACTGGAAAGCGGAGAAGGAGGAGATCCAAAAAATCCGGAGCCTCAAAGAAGAGATCGAGCAGACCCGAATCCAGGCGGAGCAGGCTGAACGGATGGGGGATCTCGGCAAAGCGGCGGAACTGCGCTACGGCAAGCTGCTCCGACTGGAAAAACAGCTGGAAGAAGAGAATCGCCGTCTCCAGGAGGTTCAGGCAGAACGGAAGATGCTGAAAGAAGAGGTCGATGAGGAAGACATCGCCGAGATCATCTCGAAGTGGAGCGGCATTCCGGTCTCTCGATTGCTCCAAGGGGAGGTCGAGAAACTGATCCACATGGAAGCGCGCCTTCACGAACGGATGGTCGATCAAGAAGAGGCAATCGCCGCCGTCTCCAACGCCATCCGCCGGGCCAGAGCGGGAATTTCAGACCCGAACCGGCCCCTCGGCTCCTTCATTTTCTTGGGGCCGACCGGGGTCGGGAAAACCGAGTTGGCGCGCGCCTTGGCCGAATTTCTCTTCGACGATGAACAGGCGATGATCCGGATCGACATGTCGGAGTACATGGAGAAACACTCTGTCGCCCGACTAATCGGGGCCCCTCCCGGCTATGTCGGCTTTGAGGAGGGAGGCCAGCTGACCGAAGCGGTCCGTCGACGACCCTACTCCGTGATTCTCTTCGATGAGATCGAAAAAGCGCATCCCGACGTTTTCAGCATCCTCCTTCAAGTTTTGGACGATGGACGTCTCACCGATGGAAAAGGGCGGACGGTCGACTTTAAAAACAGCATCTTGATCATGACGTCGAACATCGGAAGCCAGCAGATCCAGGAGCTGAGCGGAAACGAGCAGGAGATGCGAAACGAGGTGATGCGAATCATGAGAGGAGCCTTCAAACCGGAGTTCCTGAACCGGGTCGACGACATCATCATTTTCCGTCCGCTGCAGAGAGAACACTTGGAGAAGATTATCGACATTCAGATGAAACGATTGCTGGAACGCCTTGCTTCAAAACGGATCACACTGACCCTCACCCCGGCGGCCAAAGAATATCTGGCACGGGAAGGATACGATCCGGTCTTTGGCGCGCGGCCGCTCAAACGGGTCATCCAACGGGACATCCTCAACGCGCTCTCGGTGAAGATCCTGGAAGGACAATTCAAAGAAGGGGACCATGTCGAGGTCGATGTCGAGGGAAATCAGATCGTATTCCGTACCGTTTCGGAATATAAAAAAGAATATAAATAAATTTGTTGACAAGAAATAAATGGCTGTGGTAGACAGGGGGATCTCTTTTCACATCATCAACCCGGCGCGTCCCCATCCCCCATACGGAGTCTCCCATGACCCCCGATATCTTCCTCGTCCATAAGAAGGACGAGGAGCTGCTCGATCTATTTCAAAAAGAGATCGGGAAAAGCGGCACCCCGGTTACCTCTTCTTCTTACATTAAGTCTCAAACAAAGAACGGCCATCCCGTCATCATCATCGACGCGGAAGGAGATTGGGACCGAGAGGTGAAAGCCCTTCAAAAACTAAAGGGGGACGGGCAGGAGTTTTATGCCATCATCGCTTCCACCCCGTTGCTAAAGAAGACAATGCGGCAGATTCGAGAGACGGCAGTTAGCCTTCACTCCAAAACGGTGAACCATCGTGAACCGATCGAGAAAACAAATGGACACGATCCTCACTTGGGAGAGCTCGTCGAGAGGAAGTTAGCCCACTTCGTCGGAAAAATCAAAAATTGCGAGGTGAAGAATCTTTATAGCCTGCTGATCCAGGAATTTGAAAAACCGCTGATCACCCTCGCTTTAAAGGAGACCAACGGAAATCAGATTCAGGCGGCCCTCCTGCTGGGGATGAACCGGAATACCCTTCGGAAAAAAATCAAGGAACTTAAAATCTCAGTGACAAAGAAGAAATAGGGGGCGCAACGGCTCCATTTGGTCTGCTTTGAGCTCGGCGGTACACTCCGAACTCCCCCTTTTCACTTGACAATCTCCCCTCATTTCTATAGGATTAGGTAAATTTTTATCTCCGATAGGCGCGTAGCTCAGGGGGAGAGCGCTTGCTTGACACGCAAGAGGTCGGCGGTTCAAAACCGCCCGTGCCTACCACTTTCTGGACTTTCGATCTGTACCACTCCACTCGAAAGACCCGATTCCTTTGCAAATAAAAGGCATCTTTCAATCCGGATGCCTTTTATTTGTTTTTTATTTTTAGAGATGTATTTAGATGGCTGAAGCCACACTTCGCTTAGAAAACCAAACTGAGAAGAAGGTCCCGCTCGGAACCACCTTTTTTGATCTGGTCAAATCGCTCGGCAAACTCAAAGAGGTCCTCGCCGTCCGTGTCAACGGCCAGCCGCGCGATCTCTCTGCAAAGGTCGAGGGAGATGCCGAGATCGGCCTTCTGACCTTCGATTCGCCGGAGGGGAAGGAGGTCTATCGTCATAGCTCCGCCCATCTGATGGCGCAGGCGGTGAAAGAGCTCTTCCCGACGGCGAAGATGACGATCGGACCGCCCATCGAAGACGGCTTCTACTACGATTTCGATTTCGAGCGACCCTTTACCCCCGAAGACCTTGAGAAAATCGAAGCGAAGATGGTGGAGATCACCAAACGCGATCTCCAGGTTTTTCGTATGGAGCTCTCGAAAGAAGAGGCGATCCGGCTTTTTCAAGAGCGGGGGGAGCCGTACAAAGTCGAGTTGATCGAAGAAATTGAGCCGCCGATCTCGGCCTATCGTCAGGGAGACTTCATCGACCTCTGCATGGGTCCGCATGTCCCCTCCACCGGAAAAATGAAAGCGTTCAAGCTGATCGCCAGCGCCGGCGCCTACTGGCGCGGCAGCGAAAAAAACAAGATGCTCCAGCGGATCTACGGAACCTCCTTTGCTAAAAAAGACGAGCTCGATGCCCATCTGAAGAAACTCGAGGAGATCAAAAAGCGGGATCACCGGAAACTCGGGAAGGAGCTTGATCTCTTCTCGATTTCCGATGAGATCGGCCCGGGGCTGGTCCTCTGGCATCCGAACGGCGCGATTATCCGAAAGACCCTCGAAGATTTCTGGCGGGAGGCTCACGTCAAATCGGGTTATGAGTTGGTCTATTCGCCTCACATCGCACGGCTCGATCTCTGGAAGCAGAGCGGACATCTTCAGTTTTACAAAGAAAATATGTATGCGCCGATGGACATCGACGGGATGCCGTTCGAGCTCAAGCCGATGAATTGCCCCTTTCACATCATGATCTACAAATCGCATCTGCGCAGCTACCGCGATCTCCCCTTCCGCTGGGCCGAGCTGGGGACTGTCTACCGCTACGAACGCTCCGGGGTACTACACGGCCTGCTTCGGGTGCGCGGCTTCACCCAGGATGATGCCCATCTCTTCTGCCGCCCGGACCAGATCGAATCGGAAATTCTGAAGGTCCTCGACTTCACGACATTCGTCTTGAAGACCTTCGGCTTTGAGCATTATGATATTTATCTTTCGACCCGGCCCGAGAAATACGTCGGCAGCCTGGAGCGATGGGAGCAGGCGACCGCCGCGCTGGAAAGCGCCTTGAAGCAGAAGGGGCTCGCCTACCAGATCGATCCGGGTGAGGGGGTTTTCTACGGCCCCAAAATCGACATGAAGATCAAAGATGTTCTCGGCCGATCGTGGCAATGCACCACCATCCAGGTGGACTTTAATCTCCCCGAACGGTTCGGCATCAGCTATCGCGGTGAGGATGGAAAAGAACATCAGCCGATCATGATCCACCGGGCCTTGATGGGGTCGATCGAGCGCTTCTTCGGCATCCTCATCGAACATTATGCCGGCGCCTTTCCGATCTGGCTCGCCCCGGTTCAGGCGAAGATCCTTCCGATCACGGAGCGGCAGCGCGAGTATGCCGGCCAGATCCAGCAACGGCTCCGGGAAGCCGGCGTCCGAAGCGAGATGGATGATCGGAACGAGAAAATCGGACTCAAGATCCGTGAAGCGCAACTGATGAAGGTCCCCTACATGCTGGTGGTAGGCGATCGGGAAGCCGCCGATCAGACCCTTGCCGTCCGGAATCGCGCCGGAGAGAGCACGACCCTGACATTGGATGCGTTCGAGAAGAAAATTTTAGAAGAGATCACGACACGCGTCGGTTAAAATATTTGGAGAGAGCGGCTCTCTCCAACCTGAGTAATCAAAGGAGGCTTCTATCGTCGCAAAATTAAGAGTCAATTTAGAAATCCGGGCAAGAGAAGTTCGGGTCATCGGCCCCGAAGGAGAGCAGCTGGGAATCATGTCGTCCCGGGATGCCACCAAGAAGGCGGAAGAGTACGGGCTCGATTTGGTCGAAGTGGCCCCCACCTCCGCCCCTCCGGTCTGCCGGATCATGGACTTCGGAAAGTATAAGTATGAACAGAGCAAAAAAGATCATGCCGCCAAGCTGAACCAAAAGGGAACCCACGTCAAAGAGGTGAAATTCAGACTCTTCACCGGGGAGCATGATCTCGACTTTAAAATAAGACACGCCAGAGACTTTCTCGCCTCGGGAAACAAGGTGAAGACGACACTGATGTTTCGAGGAAGAGAGATGGCCTATCAGCAGAAGGGACGGGAGATCATGGCCCAAATCCTTCAGCAACTTCAGGATGTCGGGGCGCCGGAGAATCCCCCCCGGATGGAAGGAAATGCCATGGTAATGCTTTTGATTCCCAAATTAATAAAGGAGACGAAATGAGGGCCAAATTAAAAACGCATCGGGGCGCAGCCAAACGGTTTAAGATCACCGGGAGCGGCAAAATCATGCGGAAGCAGGCCGGGAAGCGCCACCTGCTCACCCATAAAGGAGCGAAGCGGAAGCGGAGCCTGGGAGGGGACGTTCCCGTCCACCCCGGAGAGGTCTCCGCCATCGCGCGACTGCTCCCGTACGGAAATTAGTTCCACTGAGAACACTAGAACAGAAGGAGTTAGAACATGCCTAGAGCAAAAGGGGGTCCCAAAACCCGAGCACGCCGTAAAGACCGAATGAAAATGGCGAAAGGTTATTACGGCGGCAAGAGCCGTCTCTACCGAAGCGCCACGGAAGCCGTCGATAAGTCGCTTCTCTACGCGTACCGTGATCGGCGCGCGAAGAAACGCAACTTCAGAGTCCTTTGGATCGCCCGGATCAACGCGGCCGTACGCGGCCAGGGGATGACTTACAGCCGCTTCATGGAAGGCTTAAGAAAAGCGGGCATCTTGCTCAATCGGAAGATTTTGGCCGAGATGGCCGTCCACGACGCAAATGGGTTCAACCAGATCGTAACGACGGTACAAGCAAAGATGAAGGGGTAGAGGATCTCCTCGAAACCGGACTCTTACGAAAGAAGGGGATGATGGATCGATGATTCATCATCCCTTTTTATTTTGTTTGGCCGTTACAAGATAGGTTATAAGTCGTCATTCCCGCGAAAGCGGGAATCCAGGAATTTTGATCTTAAACCGCTGGATTCCCGATTAAACATTCGGGAATGACGGCAGGGGGATGATTAAAACCGGCTAAAGCGATTCGATGTCGATCTCAAAGGCGGCCGCCGGCATTCCGATCTGCCATCGGGTCAGCACTTCCGGATCGATCTCGCCGATGAAGCCGACTTCCCGGTCGCCGATGAAGATCGCCCCCGCCCGCCCGTCGATAAAGGTCGGGTGGGAGAATGCCTCCAACCGGTACTTCAAAGAGAGATTATAGAAGAACGCCTCCAGCACGGCGTGAAGCTCCGAGAAGTTGGCGGCGGGATGCGCAACCATCGCCGCCAGATGAACGCGGGTCTCCGTCTCTGTTCCGGATGGTGTGAATCGGGCCGCTTCGCCGACCTCGAAAATCCGATGGGGATAAAAGGCCTTCGAGCTCGCATTCTCGACCCGCAGCAGCGACGGGAGGAGCCAGGGGCGCAAAACGGAGAAACGCTCGGTCATCGGATTTTTGATTTCGATCAGACGTGCCTCGGGACGCTCTTTTCCCACCTGCTCGATCCGCATCTGCTCGACGAACTCTTGCCGGGAGCCGAGGACGTTGGAGAAGACCTCCTGAAGGCCCAAGCCGACCATCTCTTCCCGAATCCGGTCGGAGAGCCGCTCCAGC
>SCUR01000521.1 GCA_004297235.1 Candidatus Manganitrophaceae bacterium
GAAGACTCTAAGCGGATGGCTGACGGCTGAATGCTGACGGCTTCTTGAACTGGCGGAGAGAGGGGGATTTGAACCC
The DNA here is from genome assembly GCA_004297235.1 of Candidatus Manganitrophaceae bacterium. Taxonomy (GTDB): domain Bacteria; phylum Nitrospirota; class Nitrospiria; order SBBL01; family Manganitrophaceae; genus Manganitrophus. The sequence goes on from SCUR01000521.1 coordinate 77, forward strand.
CCGAGGCGACTTTTGGCCGCCTACACGATTTCCAGTCGTGCTCCTTCAGCCGCTCGGACATCTCTCCGGAAAATACAGCTGTCAGCGATCAGCAGTCCGCTTAAAGATCGAAAGGCCCTAAGCGGATGGCTGACAGCGGAGTGCTGATCGCTTCTTTAAAATTAACTGGCGGAGAGAGAGGGATTTGAACCCCCGGTGGAGTTACCCCCACATCTGATTTCGAGTCAGACGCCTTCAACCGAACTCGGCCATCTCTCCGAAAAGGACCGACCCTCGATGACTCAACCGATTTTGGACCGCCGCGCCGATTATTTCCGATCCGCCGCCTTCACTGGCTGAGCTCGCTCCCGCAGACGGCCGAAAAAGCGTTGGAGCAATTGCTCCGATTCACCCGCAAGCACACCGCCGATCACCTCGACCTGGTGATTGAACCGGGGCTCCCGCGCCACTTCCATCACCGAGCCGCAAGCGCCTGCTTTCGGATCGGCCGCCCCGTACACCAGGCGATGAATCCGGGCCTGGATCAAGGCCCCGGCGCACATTGCGCACGGCTCTAACGTCACATAAAGGGTTCCGCCCAACCGCCAGCGCCCCAACGCTTCCGCGGCCTCACGAAGGACCCGTATTTCGGCATGCGCCGTCGGGTCATGCCGTCGCTCCTTCAGGTTGTAAGCGGTAAAAACGGGCGCGTCCGCACAGACGAGGACGGAGCCCACCGGCACTTCTCCTTCGGAGAAGGCCGCTTCGGCCGCCTCGAGGGCTTGCCGCATGTACTGCTCATCCTGATCAGTGGGTTGCATGCAAGTGAGGTTGGACTGTGAAGATCATCCGACGGATTTTAGGGAATTCGACCCGAATTGTCAAGGTAAACTCCCTTATTGATTGCCTTCACTTGAGCCGCCTGAGAACAAGATTGATCTCACGCAGGGGCAAGTCACCGACTTGACCCTACAGACTTGCCCGATTTCCGCGATTCCTGTATAGTACGGCCCATCATCTCGACGAGGAGGTCCCTTGAGCTGGCTCAACGCGTTATTCCAGCGGAAATCGACAACCCAGAATCCCGCGATCAAATCTCTTTATCGAAGCCAAGGGAAAGTGGATCAGAAGGCGGAGGAGATCATCACCCTCCTCCCCAAATTGGGGGAGACGATCCGCCAGGGAGCCGATTATCTCTATATCAAGGTGCTGCAGGAGCAGATCCGCGGCTACGATATCCGCTTTGGAAGCAAGGTGGTGGATCAGATCGACGATTCGAAGAAATCGGCCGTCCTTCACAAGCTGACCAGCCTCATGCTGGTGGCCTTCTTTAACGAAATCTCGGAGCAATACCCCGACTCCCCCATTGCATCGGCGCTCACGGACGCCCTTCATTACGAGGTCTACCGATCTCTCCCCTCCAAAGACAGCTTTATCGATTATCTGACGTATCGCAATCCCAACTTCGAAGATCCGCGATTGGCGCCGGCATTCAAGTTCGGCAACGATGTCGCCGAGATTCTACAAACGCTCGATCTCTCTTTTTCATTCATGGTCTCGCAGCAGTCGACGATCATCTCCGAGATTTCACGAAAGCTTATCCGGCTGGTCCTCTTTGATGAACCGATCGAGGCCGCACCCCCGTCGCCATGAAATACTACCTCGGCCCGATCCTTTGGATGGGATTGATGTTCCTCTTCTCCACCGACGCCGGGTCGATGGTCCATACCAATGCCCTCCTCGCCCCCGCCATTAAATTCTTTGTCCCCGAGATTTCCAGGAAAAACCTGGTCATCACCTTGATTACCATCCGGAAAATGGCGCATGTGGTCGAATATGCCATCCTGTCGCTCTTGTGGCTGCGTGCCCTGAAGCAAGGCCGGCCGGGATGGTCGTGGCGGGCCGCGTTCGGCGCCCTCGCCATTTCTATCATCTATGCCAGTCTCGACGAATTACACCAGTCTTTCGTCCTCACCCGCACGGCCAGCCTTCAGGATGTCGGCTTCGATTCTTTCGGAGCGATCCTGGGACAGGGACTCTGGGGGCTCTCCCGCAGCAAACTTCTCTCGACCATTCAGGCAAAATTCTTCGGCTGGTGGTTCGCCTGGGGGGTCTTCTCCGCAATCATGGTGCTCATTGTTTTAAAAGGAGGCGCGCTCTCTTTCTGGAAAATGCTGTTGATCATTTTAAGCGTCGGGGTTCTCTCCGGCGCCGCGGGGGTGGTCTACTATGCCCGGCATCGCTGAGCGCGGATCCTTCTTTCTGCAAAAGCTGCTTCATCTGATCTATCCGCGCGCCTGCATTCACTGCAATCTCCCCCTGGCGGAGGGGAGATCGAACCTTCCTTTTTGCCCCGGCTGTTGGGGAACCCTCCGGTTACAGACAGGGCCCCATTGTCCTATCTGCGCGACCCCCTTCTCCTCTCCTTCGGCGCTCCTGCATAGTCCCGATCATCACTGCGGGGAGTGCCGAGAACATCCGCCGGCCTTCTCGCGGGCCATCACCCCCTATGCTTATGAAGGGGTTCTGGCCGATGCGATACAACGCTTCAAGTACCAAAAACAGACCTCCCTGGCCGACCCCTTGGCGCGACTCTGGGTGGAGACGCTGACAACCGCGCCATTCGATCGGGTCACCGCCATCCCGCTCCATCCGGCCCGCCTTCGGACGCGCGAGTTCAATCAATCGCTCCTGCTCGCGCAAAAAATCGCCCGTTTGATACGGGTGCCTCTTCTGATCGACGGACTGAGCCGCTCTCGAGACACCCTTCCCCAGGTCGGCCTCTCGCGGAAAGAACGGGAACAGAATGTCCGCCGGGCCTTTTATTTGTCCAATCCGATACCGATCCGAGAGAAGCGTATACTCCTGGTGGATGACGTCTATACCACCGGCGCCACCCTGCGGGAAGGGGCAAAAACCCTCCTGAAGGGAGGGGCCAAGGAGGTCATCGTCGCCGCGATCGCCCGAATGATCTGAAATATCGTGAGGCGTAAGGGGAAAAGCTTTAAACCTTTTGAACGGACCCCTTCCGCCTCACGCCTGACCCTGCACCTGTTTTGCTCTTCTAAGCCTCTTGTATTTTTCAGACAACCTCGTTATGATATCTCTCCACATTAAGCTTATTGAATAAGGAAATACTGCTATGCAAGATCGTGTGGAACAGATTCAAGTCCCAACCCGAGAGGCCGTTGTTGAAAAAAAAGATCTCGGCGCCCTTTGGGCGGTGGGGGTGGTCCTCTCGCTGATTCTCACCCTCGCCGGTTACGCCTGGAATCCCCCCCGGTATGAAGCGCTGGTCAGCAACAGCGTCGATCCCACCGAGGCCCAGGTGGAGAACGGCCAGAACAAAATCGTCGCCGACGCGCTCAACCAGGGCAAAGTTCAATACGATAAGAATATGGTCAAATTGGTCCGCCTCCGTCCCGCTCCCGAAATCTTTTTCATCGACCTGTTCAAGCTCCTCCTCTTCCCCACCGCGCCGATCGTCATCGTCGGAATGCTGATCCGAAAGAGCATCCAGCAGGCCCGAGAAACGGGATAAGCGCCGATCCCCGACCGCTCCGGCGTCCGACCCTTGAACGTCTTCGACAAGGCCCGCAATCCGTGCAGATTCAGAGCCATGCTTCTCTCCGCCGCATTCTGAGCTTCACCCGTCCCCACCGGGGGACCCTGGCGCTGGCGACCCTCTTTCTCCTCCTCTCCTCTCTGATCAGCCTGGGACTCCCTTGGGTCGTTCGTCATCAGGTCGACGCGATCCTGGTCGATCACAGGATGGTTCCGCCGACCCTTTTGCTCGGCCTGATCGTCCTTTTTCTCATCCAAGCCCTCTTTTCGTTCTGGCACAACTATCTCCTGGGAGCGGTCGGGCAGCGGATTCTGGCCCAGCTTCGAATCACCCTTTTCTCGCACCTGGAGTCGCTTTCCCTTTCCTTTTACAGCCACCGCAGGACGGGAGAACTCCTTTCTCGATTGACCAACGATCTGGCGGTGGTCCAAACGCTTGCAACGGAGCTTCCGGTCAATCTCACCCGGCAGGCACTGACCTTGATCGGCGGCATCGCGATCCTTCTCTACATGCACTGGCAGCTGACCTTCCTCGTCCTCCTGCTGATTCCGATCGTCGTCGGCGTGGCGCGATGGATGGGGAAGCGGCTGAAAAAACTCTCCCTCTCGGCACAAGACCATCTGGCCGATACGACCACCCTGATGGAAGAGATGCTTTCGGGAATCCGGACGATCAAGTCGTTCGGCCGCGAGGCGTATGAGCAGGCCCGCTTCTCGCGGCAGATCGAGAAGACCCTGGCCGTGACCCTCACGCGGCTTCGGATCTCGGCCGCTTTCGGGCCGGTGATGGTCTTCCTGGGATTCAGCGCGGCGACCGCCATTCTCTGGTACGGCGCGCGGCAGATTCTCCTCGGCGCCATCACCCCGGGGGAGGTGGTCGCCTTTATTATCTACGCCGTGATCATCACCGGGCCGATCGGAAGTTTCGCCCGGCTCTTCTCGCAGGTGCAGGAAGGATTGGGGTCCAGCCAGCGGGTTTTTGAAATTCTCGACACGAAACCCCAGGTCGTCGATCTCCCCACCGCCCGGCCGCTCCCGCCGATTCAAGGAGAGGTGCGCTTCAGAGAGGTTTCCTTCCACTATCTTCCCGACCAGCCGGTGCTGCAGGGAATCTCCTTCACCGTTCAGCCGGGGGAGAAGGTCGCCCTGATCGGCCCCAGCGGCGCCGGCAAGAGCACCCTCATTCACCTCCTTCACCGGTTTTACGATCCGATGACCGGATCGATTACGATCGACGGACATCCTCTGAGAGAGGTTTCCGTCAAAAGCTACTACGACCAGATCGCCTACGTCCCTCAGGAGGTGATCCTCTTTGGGGGAACCCTCCGCGAAAACATCCTCTACGGCAAGCCCGACGCCGCGGAGGCGGAGCTGCGGGCCGCCTCCCGCGCCGCGCACGCCCACGATTTCATCACCGCCTTTCCCCAAGGCTATGAGACCCAGGTCGGCGAGAAAGGGCTGACCCTATCGGGGGGGCAGCGCCAGCGCATCGCGATCGCGCGCGCTTTCTTAAAGAACCCCCGGCTGCTGATCTTGGACGAGGCGACCGCTTACCTCGACAACGAATCGGAGCTCTTCATCCAAGAAGCGCTGGAGCGCTTGATGGCGGGGAAGACCACCTTCGTGATCGCCCACCGGTTGACGACGATCCAGAAGGCCGATCGGATCTTGGTCTTAAACAAGGGAGGCCTGGTGGAGCAAGGAACCCACACCGCGCTGATGAAGCAGCAGGGCCTCTACTATCACCTCTATACGCTTAAGACCGTCGGAGCGGAGACATCCCTCCCCGACCGGGAAAACTTCTAATCCGAGTTCACGGGGAAGAAGGCGCCGCCGATCAGCCGATCGATTGACGCGTCCCGAGCTAAACCGAATCGATTCGATCGGCCGCTTCCGCCGCGCTCCAAACCCTTCCGGGAACCGCCTTGAACCGCCCCCAATGAATCGGCTAGAATAAAATTAAGAGGTAATAATATGAGCCCTACGTTGAAAAAATACCTGGATGAGAACCAAGTTCCCTACGAAGTCACAACCCATCCTGAGGCGTATACCTCTCAGGAAATTGCGGCAATGCTCCACAAAACAGGGAAACGGTTGGCCAAGGTCGTGATGGTGAAGGCGGGGGATCAATGGGTAATGTGTGTCCTGCCGGCCCATGAGCTGATCGACATCGGGCGTCTGGAAAAGGTCCTTGAAAGCAAGCCGGTCCGCTTGGCGACGGAAGAGGAATTCAAAAGCCTCTTTCCCGATTGCGATGTCGGCGCCATGCCTCCGTTCGGCAATCTCTACAACAACATTCCGATCTACCTCGATGAGCGCCTCGCCCAATATAACCAGTTCTATTTCGAGGGAGGAAGCCATACCGAGACGGTGACGATGTCGATGGCCGATTATCGACGGCTGGTCTCCCCCAAGATTGCCCTGTTCGGAAGGTTTTCGAGGCCGAAGGCCGCTTAATTCCCGTAGTGATGCGGCTTACCCGACAAGATCGGAGGGAGGGACGCTCTTCTCTTCCCCTCCGGATCGATACCAGTGCGCCAGTCTCCGGGGGTGGACTCCCATGAAATAGAGACTGAGCAAAATCAGATTACGAAAGCTGGCGTAATAAACCCCCTCTCGAAGCCACCGGCGCGGAGAGGTCGTGATCGCCGCTTCGAGCAGGACCATCCTCCCCGCCCGCTTCAAACGCCGGATGAAATCGACATCTTCCATGAGGGGAAGATCGGCATAGCCCCCCAGCCGTTCAAAAATCTCCCTTCGAACAAAGATTCCCTGATCGCCATAAGGAAGATCGAGCAATCGAGACCGCAGATGGACGAGTCTCTCGACGATTTTTAAGAAGAAATGTCCGGAATCGATTTTAAGTCGAAAAGCGCCGCCCCCGACGCGAGGGGAACGCATTGCTTCCGCAACGGCATCGATCGCGCCCGCAGGCAGCAGGGAATCGGCATGAAGAAACAGAAGGATCTCCCCGGTCGCCCGTTTCGCCCCGGCGTTCATCTGCCGCGCCCGTCCGCGCTCACCATGGATGAAAATCCGTTGTTGTGAAGCAGGCTGCTCCGACCAGGCTTGAAGAAGGCCGACCGTCCCATCCGTGCTTCCGCCGTCGACGAGGAGGATCTCGACATCGGAGAGTCGCTCCAACGTATCGAGCGTTCGGCGGAGAACCGCGTCTTCATTCAGCACCGGGACGATAATCGAAATCTTCATCTTGTCTTTAAAATTTATCTTTGTTTGAAAATGCGGAGGAGAGAGAGACGGATCTGAAGAATCAGTGATCTCTTCGGACCACG
>SCUR01000522.1 GCA_004297235.1 Candidatus Manganitrophaceae bacterium
GGAAGGAGCGCGCCGGTAATCGTCAGGACTTTTTTATTTCCGAATTGGTCGCCGAACCGCCCCCAAATATGAAGCGTGAGGAACTGCGCCAGGACGGTCACCGCCGACGAGCACATGAATTGAAGATAGCTGAAGTTTAAATCCCGAAGAAGATACGGGGAAATAAACGGACCCGAGACCTGCACGGAAAAATGAATCAAGGCGGTAAAGAGAACGAACCGCCCGAAATTCGTATTTCGTCCGTTCCGTAAAAATTGCCAGACGGAGAAGTGATCTTCCGCGCGCGGCGTATATCGGGGCTCGCTCATCAGGGAGAGATAACGGGCCGAGATAAGGCGGGCGATCAAGGCGACCGCGAAGAGAAGGATAAAACCGAGTCCGACTTTTCCCCATTTCTGCGTCTGATGAAGAAGAAGGCCTGCGAAACAGAGCGACGCGAAGGCGGCGATGCTCATGACGCCGTTTCTCCTTCCGAAATATCGGCCGCGCTGGTTCGAGTTGACCAGATCTCCCATCAAACTGTTCCAAGCCGGATTCGCAAAACTGCCGAGGACGGAGTAGATGATTACCGATGAAATCAACCAATTGACGGCCTGTCTCTCGGGAATCAGGGGGGTGGAAAGGATGAAGAGCCACGCCAAGGCTTGGCCGGTCACTCCGTAGAGAATGATCTTTTTGCGGCTTTTCAGGAAATTGAGGAGTCGGACGGAGAGAAATTGAAAAAGCGCGCCGACCAGTTGGGGAAGAGCGGCGAGAAGGGCGATTTGAGGATTACTGGCCTTCAGCAAGATGGCGAATGCGCTGAGGTAGCTCTCTCCCGCGCCCGACATAATCGAAAAGAAGAGGCCGTCTCGAACGGCGAATTTCAGGCTTTTTCGAACATGCGGCTCGGGGGAAAGGGGGCTCTCAGGGGCAATTGCTTTTTCCAAAGGACCTACCGGATCGATCAGCGTACGTTGGACTCTGATCTATTTATACCATACAAACAGAAGATGCAAAGAGGAAAATGGGAAGTAAGGAATATTTTTTTATCGTCTAGGTCGGTTTCTGAGGGGAGGATGAATTTCTGAGGACACGGAGACGAGACAATCGGGCTTGATTCTCGTTCAATTTGGGGAGGCCGTATTTTTCATCGATGGCGACGACCTGCTCTAAGCAGCGGATCGCCCCTTCCAGATTTCCTTTCTGCTCGTGAAGGGAGGTTTGATGATAGAGGGTCGCCGCGCAGCCCATTTCATTCTTCTGCCCAGCATAGAGGGCCTGGGCCGACTCGCTGAGGCGTTGCGCTTGATCGATCTCTCCATTCGCCCCTTTTGCTTTGGCAAGCCGATGCGAGGCATCGGCCAAAAGGGCGGGACGGTTCAGCTGCTTCGCGAGCGCCATTCCTTTCTCGGCATAATCCAGCGCCTGGCTCAGTTCGGATTTTTTGAGCAGGGTCATTGAAAAGTTTCCGTATAGGATGATCAGATTTTCCCATCGTTTCTCTCTTTCCAAAAGGAGCGCCCCCTGCTTATAAAAATGAACGGCTTGGTCCACCTCCCCTCGATCGGCATGCAGATTGCCGATATTAACGTAGGTGATTCCCAGGCGGGCGTAATCTTCTCCCCGTCTTAAAATCTCGACGGCCTTTTTATAACAGTCGATCGCTTGCTCTATTTGCCCGGTGGCGCCGTAGACATTCCCGATATTACCGTAAAGATCGGCAAGCTGATCGGGATCACCCCGGCTTCCGTCCAGCGCTTTCTGATAGTAACGCAGCGCCGCCGAATAATCGCCGGCGGCAAAGGCATTGTTCCCGAGTTGTTGGAAAGCATTGGGGATCATCCGCGATTGAGAAAGGCCTCGACCGCTTTTTTCCCGCCGGTCAGAATCGGTTTTCCATCTCCGACCAACACCACTTCGAAATCATAATCGAGGAGACGGCGAAGACCTTCTTTCGCCTTCTTGACGTCGGCATATCTGTCCGGGGGAAGGAGGCGCAACGATCCGTCGGGCTGACCGATTAAAGCGTCTCCCAAAATAAAGACGCCGCCGTGCTGATTGAGATAGAGGGCCGACTCGCCGGGCGATTTCCCGTTTGAAAGGGAGACCACCTTCAATCCGGCCGGCAACAGATCTCCGTCTTTATAGGTGTGATCGACGGTGATCGATCCCATTTCCGGGGCATCCGCTTCAGGGGCCCAAATCTTGGTATTGAGTAAAAGACGGCACTCCATTGCTTCTCGAGTATGGTCCCGATTGGTGAGGATCACCCCTTTCACGCCGTTGATCGACAGATCCTGCTTATCGTCGATCGTCATGGGCGGGGGGTCGATGACCACGCACTCCTTCCCCGTCCCGATCAGATAGCCGTTAAAATTTATTCCCTTCTCTTCCGAATACCATGACCATGTTTCAATACCTGAAAAGAGCTGTTCCATTCATTGCCTCCTGAGTATATTGTTGCAGGGCGCAATTATATCATGAGAAAAAGTGAATTTAAACTGAAATGGAACCGGAAACGGAAACGGATCTTGTTCTTTAAGGGGAGACGTTCTTTGAGGGGAGGAGAGTTCATCCGCCGGAGGTTCAAAAGCAGGGCCGATCGACCCCGTAGAAAGTCGATCGGCCCATAAAGAAAAAAGGTTTGCGAAACGATATGCTTGCCTATTTGATGATCACCCGAGACGCCTGCAATCCTTCCTCTCCCTCTTCCGCTTCGAACTCGACACGGGTTCCAACCTCCAGGCTCTCAAATGAAAATCCGGAAACCGAATTTCGATGAAAATAAATATCTTCTTGATCATCGGCTTGGATAAAACCATAATGACGATCTTTGAACAAACGCACAATCACCCCGTGCGGATGGGTCCGCGCCGGAGGTTTATATCCGATTTCCTCTTTCTTCTCTTTGTAACGCTGCAGCTCCTGTCCGACGGCGTCGAATACCTCGTTGATCACATCTCCGATGGTCTCGGCGGTCTTATTCGCCGTGAGCGTTCTTCCCGGAACAGACAGGACAACGGTCGCTTCCTCCGCTCCGTTCAGATGATGTTGGCTTTTTCGGAGGGTCACCCTTGCGTGAGTAATCTTCTGACGACCCTGTTTGAGCCGATCAAAATGACCTTGAATGACCGCATTCCAATAGGGTGACGGTTTCGTATTCTGCCATTCGATTTTCATATCCATAAGCAACCCCCTTTATAGGTCTTCATCTCATTCTATTAAATTCCAGGGGGAAGCTCAACCCATCGGGGCAGAGAGGAAATTGCGACTTGCCGTGGCGGCTATTTTGCTGCTGAGTTCAGACGCTCCTTTGTGCAGATATTGCACGGGCAGATCTCTTTCAGAAAATCAAAGGCATAAATGCCGGTATCATGACCGTCGCTCCAATGGATGGAAATGGCGTAATGTCCGACCGCTTCGAGTTGCGTCGGCGCAATATTTTCCGGAATGCTTCCGGGAGAAATCAGCTTCTCACCGCTCCATTCATGAATACAGGAAGCGCAACGGCAGCTTTCCCGCAGATAAGCGTAAGGGTAGAGGGCTTGATGCTGATCGCTCCAGGTGATCCGAAGACCTTGCGGCTTTATATTTGCGATCTCAATCGGTACTGCACTTTTTGATATCATGAGAGGACTCCTTTATTAATCTCGATTGACCTCTTCTCCGTAAGAATGCTACGCTGATAATAGATCGGTTTTACCATCCTCGCGATTTAGGAGAAATGCTATGGGACTCCTTTCAATGGAAGAGGTTCGGCGAAAAGTTCATGACCTCAAAGGGTGGGAACTTTACGACAATACGCTTCAAAAAAAATACTCCTTCAGGACTTTTAAAACGGCGATGCAGTTCGTCAATCGGGTCGCTGAATTGGCGAATTCCGTCGACCATCATCCCGATATGGTCATCAATTATAATCGGGTCCTCCTCAAGCTCACCACTCACAGCCAGGGGGGAATCACGGATAAAGATTTTAACCTAGCCCAGAAGATCGATCAAGTCGAAAAACCGCCGATGATCTGAAAAGCCGAATAGAGCGGCTCCGCGTGAAAACGCGCTCCTTTTCACATCTCGCATTCATGTCAGTCAACCTTCCCGCATACGGTTCTTCTTCTGAACAGCGCAATGTCTTCCCCTCTTCCCCCCGGCCGATAGGGTTTTTATGCATCCCTTCATCACAGAACAGGGATCGTGCCTATGCCGCTCTCCGATTTTTAGATATTTTTGGTATACTTCATATCGATTGTTTCGATCACAGACGCGCAAAATGGTACGGGGAGCATGCTTCTTCTCGCAATCGACCTTTACGGAATCGAGCCCTTTCACAAGCCGACCCGAATCCCGATCAAATCCGGTCTGAATGTCGTAACGGGCCCCAACGGCGCCGGCAAAACGACGGTCCGCCGGGTTCTCGCGTCGCTTCTCCTCGGAGAGGAGCTGAAGGGGGTTCGATTCGTCCAGAATCAGCCGGCGCAAGCGGCCATCATTCTACAAGCAAGAGATAAAGGAACGTATCGGATCACCGCAGATTACCAAAAAGGGATTTTCAACCTCTCCAAACTGGATCCCTCCGGACAGAAAACACTCATCGAGAAAGATCGCAAAAAAATGACCGCGTGGGTGTGCGAGCAGAGCGGCGGTCTGCGAGAGGAGGAGCTCTGTTCTCTCTTCCTGCTGGACCGCGTTCAGTTTCCATCGGTTGCATCTCAACTCAATGGATCGGGCTCCCATCGGACCGATTCCGTCACAAACGCCGCTTCAAAGAAAATGCATTTCCCTTCTCCCGCACCCGAGAACGTAGAGGAGGCGCTGACTCCCGAGATGCGTGCGGAAAAGGAAACCCAGGCGC
>SCUR01000523.1 GCA_004297235.1 Candidatus Manganitrophaceae bacterium
CGTTGATGGTGATCGGCATCGTCTGGGTCGCGGCGCCCCCTTCGAGCGACGTCGCGGGCCGGCCGGATCCGAGCCTCACCGAGATTTCGCAGGACGAGTGGATCAAGGGGAACCCGAATGCGTCGGTGACGCTGGTCGAATACAGCGACTTTCAATGCCCCACTTGCGGCACCTACTTCCCCATCCTCAAAGAGCTGAGCGGCGAATTCGGCGACCGGCTCCGGATCGTCTACCGCCACTATCCGCTCGACTTCCACGCCCATTCGAAATTGGCCGCCCAGGCGACAGAGGCGGCCGGGAGGCAGGGACAGTTCTGGAGGATGCACGACCTGATCTTCAGCCAGCAGAAAGATTGGTCCGAGCGGGTCGGAAGCGCCCGGTCGGTCTTCGTCGGCTATGCGCAGGAGATCGGGCTCGACATGGCGCGCTTCGAAGCCGATCTCGATTCGGCGGAGGTGAAGCAGGCGGTCGAGGCCGACCGCCGTTCCGGGGACCGGCTGGGGGTCGAGGGGACGCCGACCTTTTTTCTCAATGGGGTGAAGATTCAAAACCCGCGGGGCTACAATCCATTCAAGGATCTGATCGAGAAGGCGAGGACCGGTGCCTCCTAAAAAAATCATCCTCGCGCTGCTGCTGGCGGCGAGCTTGATCGGCTTTGTCGACGCCGCCTACCTGACCGCCAAACATTTCCTCGGCGTCCCGCCCCCGTGCGGGCGCTTCGGCGGCTGCGAAACGGTCACCACCAGCGAATACGCTACGATCGGCGGGGCGCCGCTCGCGCTCTTGGGGGCGCTCTACTATCTCGCCGTGTTTCTCTCCGTCATCGCCTATCTTGATACACGCCGACCCGGGATCCTCCGGATGACCGCCGGCTTCACCGCCGTCGGGTTTATCGCGTCGCTCTGGTTCGTCTACCTTCAGCTCTTCGTCATCAAAGCGATTTGCCCCTACTGCATGCTCTCGGCATTCGTCTCGACGGTCTTGTTCATCGTGGGGATCGCGGTGCTTCGGGGCCAGGGGGCTGATGCCTCTCCGGCCAACGCTCGTTCCCGTTGATCCGCCTTTTCAAAGAATAACAATTGGAATGGGGCAACGCCCCATTCCAATGTTCAGAAGAAGTTTTAAGCGATCGTTTTAGGAGAATGTTCTTGTTTGCTGAGTATGTTGAGGCGCCCCTCTGTCGAAGACGGGGCGCTTATTTTTTCTTTTCGCCGGCCGGTTTCTTTTCCGCTTCCGTCAGCCGCCGCGCGACCTCGGTGAAGCCCCGCTCTTTCGCGTAGACCCGCGCGGTTCTTCCCATCTGATCTTTGGCCTGGACATCGGCGCCCCCTTGGAGCAGCGCCTGCGTGATCTCCAGATGCCCGCTGATCGCCGCCCACATCAGCGCGGTGCGCCCGTCTTTTCCCCGGACGTCCCGGTTCGCGCCCCCCTTGAGGAGCAGCCGGACCATTTCGGTCTCGCCCGATTGGGTGGCGAGAAGGAGCGGGGGCTCCACGAAGCCGACGCCGGCGTTTAAATCGGCGCCCCGCTCGATCAACAGCGGGAGCAGGTTGGTTTTTCGTCCGGCGATGGCGGCGATCAACGGCGTTTTATCGGCGTCGACGACGTTGACATCGACCCCTTTGTCGAGCAACAGCCGAGCGATCTCCAGATGTCCTCCTTGGACCGCCGACCGAAGGGCCGTGGCCGTCGGGGCGGCCCCCCGTTCCAACAACAATTGGGCGGCCGGGAGATGGCCCCCGCCCGCGGCGGCGCCGAGCGGGGTGCCGTAGACCGGGACCGGGCCGTTGGGATCGGCGCCGCGGTCCAGAAAAAATTTCACGATCTCGGTGTGGCCCCGGAAGGCCGCGCTTCCGACCGGATTGAATTCGGGCGGGGTCTTGGCATCGGGGGCGACCCCATGATGGATCAATAGATGAATGACATCGAGATGGCCGTTGGCGGCCGCCCGCTCCAACGCGGAGATCTTTTCCCCTTCGGTCACATCGGCCGTTTCCTCCAGAAACAGCTCGACCGTCTCGACGTAGCCGTTCTGCGCGGCGGCGACCACCGAGGTCATCCGCGTTTTATCTTGCTCGCACTCTCGCGCGCCGGCGCCGAGCAGCGCCGCGGCGGCCTCCCGGCGGCCGTTGGCCGCCGCCCAGAGCAGAGCGGACTGCGAGCCGCCGCCGCAGAGATCGGCCTTGTTCTGAAGCAGCAGCTTCACGATCGCCGCATGCCCGTTCCCCGCCGCCCAGACCAGCGCCGACCGGCCGTTCGGATCCTGGACGTTCGGGCTCATCCCTCCTTTCAGAAACAAAGAAACCGTTTCGGTATTCCCCTTGCGGATCTCTTCGAGGAACGCTTCTTCGGAAAAGGGGATCCGGAGCGCCTCCAGGCGCGGGCGGATCGACGCGTCCTCCTGACCGGACGCCGTCAGGGGAAGAAAGATCAGTGCGAGCAGGGCGAAGAACCATCTAAAAACCATCCTTACCTCCAAACAGGACCGTTCCACGTTTTTCCCAGGATGAAAAGAAGGGTCAATATAGACAATGAGCCGGAAAAGATCAAGCAGATTTCTCCTCTCCGGCCCATGCATGCTCCCGCCGGCTCAACGCAAGGGGGAAACGGCCCGCAAAAAAATCGCCGGGCGCCCCGCTATCTATGATCGGGATGCCCGGCGATGTATTTTAAAACCTGGTGAGCCGTGAAGGACTTGAACCTTCGACCCGCTGATTAAGAGTCAGCTGCTCTACCAACTGAGCTAACGGCCCTATCCTATGTGGGGACCTGTGCGGCAAAGAAGGAGAGAAGGTCCTCCAATGCCCCCACGCCCCGCGGCTCGGACAGGCTCAGCCTGCTCCTCGCCTTTATTCTATCTCGGGTTCAGGAGACGGATGATCTCCCTACGCCTACATTGCTTCAAATTGGATGGTGCGCCTGAAGGGATTTGAACCCCTAACCTACGGCTCCGGAGGCCGACGCTCTATCCAATTGAGCTACAGGCGCAGGGAAACCGAAATCCTATCACAAAAAAAATATGAAGACAATAACTTACTTCGGCCGAGCTATTGATGCGCCGGCGAATCGGGCTTATATTGCTACTGTAAGCGCGCTTATTGTAAGCCTGCTTACATCCACAGAAGAGCAGGAGGTTAATTTGCGTCGTTTTGTTTTTATATTCGGTCTACTTTTTTTGTTTGGAACCGCCGCCATCGTGGAGGCGAATATCGATAAAAGCGTCCACGTTCCGAAATTCCCCAAATCGGTCGACCAGCGTCCCGAAGCCCCCAAGCTGGTGGCCCGGGATAATTATTACTCTCCTCGGTACTTGCAGGTCAAGGTCGTTGCCGGAAACGAGATCTCCCTGGAAAATAAAGGGGGCAATATACACGGTCTGGTCATTCCGGCGCTGTCTCACGTCAGCGTGATCCGACCGGGCGAATCACAGAAGATTCCGGTCCCGCAGGAGACAGTGGCGGGGACCTATGATTTCTTCTGCCATCTCCATCCCAAGATGCGGGGAACCATCCAGATCTTGCCGAAGAGCAGCTGAAGCTGGTGCGCCCAGAGAGATTCGAACTCCCGACCCCTTGGTTCGAAGCCAAGTGCTCTATCCAGCTGAGCTATGGGCGCAAAAAGCATCTATTTACCAGATGTGAGGGGGAGAAGCAAGAGGGAATCGGAGTGCGGAGTGTTTCGAGTTCGGAATGCGGAACTCGCGGAGTTGAACCCACAATAATCAAAGAGAGGGTCTGGGTTCTCCATCCTTGATTTGCACTCCGCATTGTTCAAATAAATAGGGTGATGTCGGCGTCGGCCGCGTAGGAGAGAAAGGTGGCGGCGCCGACCGGATCGCTCAATCCTTCAATCAGCTCTTTCCGTTCGATCCCCATCATGTCCATCGTCATCTGGCAGGGCCAGAGCTTGACCCCGCTCTCGCGCGCCAGATCGAGCAGCTCCGGGACCGAGACGATCTGCTTCGAGGCGATGGTTTTCTTCATCATCAGCGTGGCCAGCGCCGTCATGCCGGGGAGAGCGGAGATAATGTTCGGCATCGGCATCGGGGTGGCCGGATTTCCCAGCGGGACAAACCGGAGCGACTCGGCCGATCCCTTCTTTAAAATATGCAGTCCGAAGAAGGTGAAGAAGAGGGCCGCCTCCATGTCGAGGGCGACCGCCGTGGTCGCCAGGATCAGCGGCGGGTAAGCCGCTTCCAGCGTTCCCTTCGAGACGATCACCGCCAGCTTTTTCTTCCGAGAAGGGTGTTTCTCAATCCTCGCCGCCAGTTTTGCATCGATCCGCTCGTCGATGAGAGACCGCAGGCGTTCTTCCAGGGCCGGGTCGATATGCTCTTTTAATTTCTGTTCCATCGCTTGCCTTTTTATTTTGTTTTCCGGATGAAATAGGTGTAGATTCCGTCGGCTTCTTTCATCGAGATCAGGGTATGCCCCGTCTGCTCGGCGAAGGCCGCCATATCGGGCTTGGACCCTTTGTCGGTGGCGATCATTTCCAAGACCTGCCCCACTTGAAGCGATTCCAGAGCCAATTTGGTTTTTAAGATCGGCATGGGGCATTTCATCCCTTTGCAATCTAGAACTTTATCTGCTTTGATTTCGGTCGACATCGTTATCTCTTTCCTGAATCAAACGCGGAACGGAGGAGGGTTCTAGTGTTGAGGCCGAAGAGAGGGGATGAATCAATGATGCCGTTTTCAGATGTTGGGGTGGATGAGGGGTTTCGAACCCCCAACCCCTGGATCCACAATCCAGTGCTCTACCCTTGAGCTACACCCACCACTCACCACGAAAACCGACCGCATTATAACATAGAAATAAAGTGAAAGAAAATAGTTTAATTCTAAAAGATCGAATCCTGTTGCGCAAAAAAGAAGAGCCTTCTATAGTTAAAGGCATGGAACTTTTCGTCGATCATCTGTGGCGCAAAATCGATCAAGGCCGGGCGCTTTTCCCCTTTTTGGCCGCGCTGGAAGCACGCTTTCCGGAAGGGGAGATCTATCTGGTCGGCGGCGCGGTCCGAGATCTTCTGCTGGGACGGGAGACAAAAGATTATGATTTTTTGATCCGAAAGATTCCCGCCGATGCGCTGAGAGATTTTCTGAAACTGCACGGGAAGGTCAATTGGGTCGGGAAGAATTTCGGGGTCTACAAGTTTATGCCGAACGGGGCGGCGCTGGAAGAGCAGATCGACATTGCGCTTCCGCGGACGGAGCGCTCGTTCTTAAAAAGAGGGGGACGCCGCGATTTTGAAGTGCAGAGCGACGCCGCGCTTCCGGTCGAAGAAGATCTGCGCCGGCGCGACTTCACCGTCAACGCGATCGCCGCCGATCTCAAACGAAGGGCGTTGGTCGACCCCTTCGGCGGTGTCGAGGATCTCAACGCCGGGCGGCTCCGGGCGGTCGGCGACCCGGCGCAACGGTTCGCCGAAGATTCATCGAGACTCTTACGCGCCCTGCGCTTTGCCTGCCAGTTTCAATTTCACTTCGAAGAGAAAACGTGGATGGCGCTGCGCGCCGCCATCGGGACCCTCAATGCAAAACGAGACGATGGGACCGAGATCGTCCCCCGCGAGATCATCGCGAAGGAATTCATCAAGGCGATCGTCTCCGATCCGCCGCGGGCGTTCGACCTCTGGGAGGAGAGCGGCGCCTTCGCGGAGCTGATCCCCGAGCTGCTCCGGATGAAGGGCTGTCCTCAACCGCAGATTTATCACGCCGAGGGAGACGTCTGGACCCACACCCGCTTGGCGCTGAGCGTCCTCGCCTCCTCCGCTTTTCAAGAAGAGTTCGGGGAGCCGTACGATGCGGAAACGGCGCTCGCGGTCCTCTTTCACGATATCGGAAAACCGTACACCCTTCAGACGCCGGAGCGGGACGGCGTCGATCGGATCCGCTTCAACGGGCACGACCTGGTCGGGGCCGCTCTGGCGCGCGAGATCGCGGCGCGGCTGAAGCTCTCGACCTTCGCGAAGGGGAGCCGCTATCATGTCCATGAAGAGGCGCTCGCCTGGCTGATCGAAAAGCATCTGCTCTTGGTCCAAGGAGAAGTGGATCAAATGCGCGCCGCCACGATTGAGAAACACTTCCTTCATCCGCAGCGGCCCGGGCGGAAGCTGCTGCAGCTGATTTTTTGCGACGGAAGCGCGACGGTCCCCCCCTCCGGGGCCCCGCCGCTGGTGGGGTATCGCCGGCTGCGGGCGCGCATCGGCGCGATGGAGGCGCTGGCGGCGTCGCGCTCGCGCCTCCCGCCGCCGCTGCTCTCGGGAGAAGAGGTGATGGAAGTCTTGGGGATCTCTTCGGGGCCGGAGGTCGGGAGAGCGCTCTCCCTTCTTCGAGAGGAACAACTCTCCGGGCGATTGGCCGATCGCGAAGCGGCGAGGACCTTTTTGAAGCAGCAGAAAGCGGAGGAGGGACGAGCGGTCGAGCGCGCGAATCCTCAAGAATGACGCCTCCAAACGCGATAACAATCGTTGACAACCCAAAAGTCGAATGTTACTATCGGACTCATCTTTCTTATGGAAAACAAAGCCGATTATAAGCAGAGTCTGAATCTTCCGAAGACCGACTTTCCGATGCGGGCCAATCTCACGCAACGCGAAGGGGAGCAGTTGGCGCGGTGGGAAGAGAGCGGACTCTACCAAAAGATTTTGCGGGAGCATGCCGGCCGAGAGAAATATATTCTTCACGACGGCCCTCCCTATGCGAACGGTCATATCCACATCGGCCACGCCCTCAACAAAATTCTGAAAGACTTCGTCGTCAAATCACGCGCGATGAGCGGGTACGCCGCTCCCTACGTCCCCGGCTGGGACTGCCACGGTCTTCCGATCGAGCATCAAGTCTTGAAAGACCTCGGTCCGAAGAAGCAGGGGATGAGCAAGAGCGACATCCGCAAGCGCTGCCGGGAGTACGCCGACAAGTTCGTTCAGATCCAACGGGAAGAGTTCAAGCGGCTCGGCGTGCTCGGCGACTGGGAGCATCCTTATCTGACGATGACCCACGACTACGAAGCGGCGATCGTCCGCGAGTTCGGGAAGGTCGTTGCGACGGGCGATGTTTACAAGAGCAAGAAGCCGGTCCTCTGGTGTCCCGTCGATGAGACGGCGCTGGCCGAGGCGGAGGTGGAGTATGCCGATCACACCTCGCCGTCGATCTATGTCAAATTCCCGATCAAAGAGGCGAAGGGGAAAGTCGCCGTTCGCCCCGACGGACAGACCTTTGTCGCGATCTGGACGACGACCCCCTGGACCCTCGTCGCCAACGAGGCGATCACCGTCCATCCGCATTTTATCTATCGGCTCGTGAAGACCCCGGCCGGTGATCTGCTTTTGGCGGAGAAGCTGATCGAATCGTGCATGAAGGCGTTTGGTTTCGCCCCTGGCGCGTATGAGGTGGCCGCCGGCGCCTGGAGCGGGAGCGAGCTTGAAGGGATGATCTGCCGCCATCCCTGGATCGATCGCGACGTTCCGGTCATCCTCGGAGAGCATGTCACTTTGGAGCAAGGTACCGGTTGCGTTCACACCGCCCCCGGTCATGGTCAAGAAGATTACGAGGTGGGTCTCCGCTATGGTTTGGAAGTCTATGCGCCGGTCGATCATCAGGGGCGCTTTACGAAAGAGGCGGGGGCGTTCGCCGGTCAGAAGGTCTTCGACGCCAACCGGGCGATCATCGCGCTTCTCAAAGAGCGCGGGATGCTCTTGAAGGAAGAGACGATCGCCCATTCCTATCCGCACTGTTGGCGCTGCAAAAACCCGGTGATTTTTCGCGCCACCGAGCAGTGGTTCATCTCGATGGAGAAGCGCCATCTGCGCGAGCGGGCGATCAAAGCGATCGAGCAGGACGTCCAGTGGATCCCGAAGTGGGGGAAGGACCGAATCTTGGGGATGATGCAGAGCCGGCCCGATTGGTGCATCTCGCGCCAGCGGGTTTGGGGGGTGCCGATCGTCGCCTTCGCCTGCCTCGATTGCAACGAGATCCGGGTCTCGAAAGAGATCGCCGATCATGTCGCCGGCCTGATGGAAAAAGAGGGAGGAAGTGACCTCTGGTTTTCGAAATCGGCCGCCGAGCTGCTTCCGAGGGGTACGACTTGCAAGAAATGCGGCGGGAGCAACTTCAAGCAAGAGAATGATATCCTCGATGTCTGGTTTGAATCGGGGGTAAGCCACGCCGCCGTTTTAAAAAACGCGAAGCGATGGCCGGAGCTGAAATGGCCGGCCGATCTTTATCTGGAAGGATCGGATCAGCACCGCGGCTGGTTCCACAGCAGCCTGCTCGCGGCGTTGGAGACGGACGGCCGTCCTCCGTACAACGCGGTGTTGACCCACGGGTTTGTCGTCGACGGCACCGGCAAGAAGATGTCGAAATCGGCGGGGAACGTGGTGGCGCCGCAAGAGGTGATCGGGAAATACGGCGCGGAGATCTTGCGTCTTTGGGTGTCGGCGACCGACTTTCGGGAGGATGTCCGGATCTCGCAAGATATCCTGGTGCAATTGGTCGAGGCCTATCGGAAAATCCGGAACACTTGCCGCTTCCTTCTGAGCAATCTTTATGATTTCCATCCCGCCGACCGGGTGGGCGAAGAGGATCTGCTTGAAATCGATCGCTGGGCGCTCTACCGCCTTCGTCTTCTGAATGAAAAGGTGCAGCGGGCTTACCGCGAGGCGGAGTTCCACATGATCTTTCATGCGCTGAATAACTTCTGCGCCGTCGATCTCTCTTCGTTCTATCTCGATATTCTGAAAGACCGGCTCTATGCTTCCGCGGCGAAGTCTCCCGATCGGCGGGCGGCGCAATCGGTGCTGCTGGAGACGCTGACGACGCTGGTCCGCTTGATGGCGCCGATCCTTTCGTTCACGGCGGAGGAGATCTGGGGCTATATGCCGGCCGATTTGAAAGAGAAGGAGAGCGTGCTTCTGACGACTTTTCCTCCAGGCGATCGCGTTGAGAAAGAAAGCGAGAAGACATTTTTAGAAACATGGGGTAAACTTATCGAGATTCGAGAAGAGGTCGCCCGCGTTCTGGAGCAACATCGCCGGGAGAAGAAGATCGGAAGCTCGCTCGAAGCAAGCGTCACGCTCTTCGCGAAGGGGGCCGCGTGGAATCTCCTCCAACAGAAAAAAGAATTTCTCTCGACGCTCTTTATCGTCTCGCAGGTGGATCTCCTTCCGTTGGAGCGAAAACCGGAAGAGGTCCCGACCGTTAAAATTCAGGAAGAGCCGCTGGCGATCGAGGTTCAATCGGCTCGGGGAACCAAATGTGAACGGTGTTGGAACTATCGAGAGGATGTCGGGGTCGAGGCCGCTTATCCGACCCTCTGCGGGCGATGCGCCGGGGTGGTCGGCGCCGACGGCCCAGAGAAAGGAGCGGCCACCCGTGGCATGGTTCCGAATTAAGCTAATTTTCTTGACTTTGATCGGGGGCGGGACTATCATTCTGGATCAAATTACCAAGCTTCTTATCCAAAAGGCCATTCGTCTTAATGAATCTGTGATTGTGATTCAAGATTTTTTTTCTCTGACCTACATCCGAAATCCGGGAGCCGCTTTCGGTTTTTTTGCAGAGCAGAGCGCCGGGTTCCGCTCCATCTTCTTCCTC
>SCUR01000524.1 GCA_004297235.1 Candidatus Manganitrophaceae bacterium
TGTGAATCAGCGGACCGAGAGCAAGGCCGCCGTGATCGAAGCGGAGGCGTCTCGGCTCTTCCATGAGCCTCCCCCGCTCCCGCAGCCGAAAGAGGAGGGGAAACCCGATCCGAATACGGACATCATGGACAAGACGGAGCGGTTGAAGAAGTCGGCCAGCCTCTATGATGAAATCGTCGAAAAGTATCCGAGAACGAATGTCGGGCGGATGGCGTCGTACGAGAGCGGCAACGTCTATTTTGAACTGAAGGATTACGATTCCGCGGAGAAGCGCTACCTTTCCTCTCTTGAAAAAAACGCCAACCACAAAAATATCGCCTCCTTAATTCATCTCAAACTCGGTTATCTCTACCAGAAAAAGGGAAATCCCGAATCGGCTTTGAAGCAGTTCCGTGCCTCGTACGAGGCGGAAGAGAGCCACAACCGAGACCAGGCCGGATTCGAATTGGCGCGCGTTTTGGAATCCAGCGGCAAGAAAGACGAGGCGGTCGGGATTTACAAGAAGGTTTCCGACGATTTCGCGAAGTCTCCTTGGGGGACCGAAGCGAAGGTCCGGATGGATCTTCTGAATCCCCCGACGGCATCTGCCCCGGCCCCCTCTGCGACAGAGCCGGCGAAGGCGACGACTCCCCCGGCGGGAGCAACCCCTCCGGCGGAAAAGAAAAAGAAGTAAACGGGAAAAATCAGATTGATCGAGAGGCTCGGGAAGCGAGGGTGAGGGATACCAGCCGGGACCTCCGGTCTTGATCCCTTATTCCAAACGGAGCGATTCCGAATCGATAAGGCGGGTCAGTTCTCGGCGGGAATGATCAGGTAGTGCCCGGTCTTAATCGTGCTGTCCCGGTCCAATTCATTCGCCCGGAGAAGACTTCCGACGCTGACGTCGTACTTCCGTGCGATTGAATTCAGGGTCTCGCCCTTCGAAATGCGATGTTTCTGAACGGGGTTGCTCTTTGGCTCTTTCTCCGGAGTCGGTGTGAAGTTCGCCAAGAAAGTTTCGCGCGTTCCCGGCGGAAGCTTCAGTCGATAATGTGGATAACCGGGCGGCGTCGTCTCTTTCTTCAATTCCGGATTATAGACCTTAATCTCGGCAAGCGTCACCCCCGCCGCTTTTGCGATCGTCTTCAGTGAGGTTGCTTTCGAAATCTCCACCTCGTCATAGAGGAAGGGGGGATGATATTCGATGATGAATCCATATTTCTGCGGGTTCTTTGCGATGATGGTGGCCGCCATGAACTTCGGAACGTAGTTCTTTGTTTCAGGCCGGATATGCCTTGACTGTTTCAACTCCCAAAAATCATCCGCCTTGGTCCGCGCCATGGCGCGCATGATCCTTCCTTCCCCCGCGTTGTACGAAGCCATCGAGAGGGGCCATGATCCGAACATGCCGAAGAGGTCTTTGAGGTATTTCGCAGCGGCCGCGGTGGATTTGACCGGATCTCTCCGCTCATCGATCCACTGATCGATTCGCAATCCATATTTTTTCCCGGTTCCCTTGATGAACTGCCAGGGACCGGCCGCCTTCGCCCTGGAGAAAGCCTTTGGATTGAATCCGCTCTCGATCAGCGCGAGGAAAACCAGGTCTTCGGGAAGTTGATGCTCCCGCAAAATGTCCCGCATCATCGGAAGATATTGCCCGGAGCGCGCGAGCCAGAGCTCGAATTTTTCCCTCAAACGTGTTTGGAAAAAGACGATGTAATCGCTGACCAGTTCGTTATAAACGATGGGGACGTCGTAGGTAACCGACGGGTCCAACGGGTCTGCCGGGATGACCTGCATCGAGAACGGGGGAACGGCCGGAGGGAGTTCCAAGGTCAGAAGATCGAAAAAATCTTCAGGGAGATGCTCCTCTTCTTCGATTTCCTCGAGCGGGGTGGATCCCTCGGCGGCAGCGACTCCATCCTCTGAAACCGGCTCGAACGATTCGGCCGCACGGCCGGAACCGGTTTCCAGGGAGACGACGGAGAGATCGGAGGCGCCTGAAGGAGTTGAATAAAAAAAGAAAAAACCGGAGATGAAAAGAACGAGCCAGGGAAAAAAACGTTGCTTCGAAGGGATCGGCTCCACGGTCCATGGAGGAAGGGCGTCAAAAAAATGTCTCATTCTCATGAGTATATAATACTTTTTTCCTTCTTTTTGTCAAACAAATTAATAAGCCTTGACTGTTGAGTAAACGTTTAGTAAATTGATTCACATGGCGATCCAACGTGAAACATCCCGATCCGGCAAAGCCGAACGTCGTCGAAAAGAGCTTCTCCAGGTCAGTTTGCGTCTTTTCTCGGAAAATGGCTACGACGCGACCAGCATCCGTGACATTGCTAGGGAAGCCGGGGTGACGGAGGGGCTTCTCTATCATTACTTTAAGGGGAAGAAGGATCTTCTTAAGACCATCGTTCAGGAATCGGTCTGCGACGGGGTTGTTTTTGAGCAATTGGATCAGATCGATTTGCTTCCGATGGAAGAGGCGGTCTGCCGGATCGGCACTCATCTTTTAGAGAATCTAAAAAACAAGAAAGAGATTTTCAAATTGATGCTGTCGGAAGCGCGTCTTTTTGAAGAGGACAACGATCATTTCATCCCGAAGCTCATTTATCAAAACAGCATGCTCCGTTTCGGCGCATTCCTGAAAAAGAGGATGGAGCGGGGCGAGATTCGGGAAATGGACCCGGTGTTGCTCGCCCGGCAATTCAGCGGATCGCTGGTGGCCTTTTTCTTATTCCAAGAGATCCTGCTTGGAAAGACCGTGACCGATGTTCCGGCCGAGCATTTTTTGAAATGTTTGATCGATGTCTTTCTTCATGGCATCAGGAAGTGTGAGCAGTAGACTCTCAACGCGCGATCGAGTCCTGATGAAAACACGAACCGTCGTCATCCTGTTCATTCTCATCATGCTGGTGCTTTCATTCGCCGCCTTTCCTTTTTTCAAGAAGCCCGGTGAGACGAATGGCATCGCGCGGGTCGGGATCATCGAGGCGACCGAAGTCCATTTAAGCTCGAAGATCGCCGAGCGGATTCAGGCCCTGCCGTTCGAAGAGGGGGACTCCGTTCCCGAGAATGCCGCGGCGGTCCGGCTCGATCCGCGGGAGATCGCGGCGCAAGTCTCCCAAGCGGAGGCGAACGTCCAGCGGGGCGAGGCGAGCCTGGTCAATTCGCGCGCCCAGGTCGAGAAGGCGAAAGCGTCGCTCGCCGACGCGCACCGAAACCGGAGCCGACTCTCGTCCCTCCGCCAGGAGGGGCTGGTTTCCGATTCCGACTGGGACAAAGCGCAGATACGGCTGGAATTGGCCGAAGCGGAGTTAAAAGCGGCAGAGGCGGAGGTGCGGTCGGCGGCGGCGGAGTTGAAGCAGCGGCAGGCGAATCTCACCCTCTTCCAAATCCGGCTCAAAGAAACCGAAATCTATGCTCCGATCGCTGGGGTCGTCACTTTAAAGGCGTTCGAGGTCGGCGAAATGGTCTCCCCCGGAGCGACGATTCTGACGCTGGTCGATCCCGCCTCGGTCTGGGCCCGCGTCAACCTGGAAGAGGGAGAGGTCGGCAAGGTGCGCGTCGGCGGGAGGGCCGAGATCTCGATCGACTCCCTTCCGGGCCGCTCTTTTGAGGCGCGCGTCGCCGAAGTGGGAGCGGAGGGGGGATTCGCGACGCAGCGCGATGTCACCCGGGGCCGGCAGGATATCAAAACCTTTCGGGTGAAAGTCCGTCCCCTCTCTCCGGAGGGATTATTGAAGCCGGGGATGACGGCGAAGGTGCGGATCTTTCTAGATGACGGCGAAAGCGCCCGGCCGTCGGTCAACGCGCGCTGAGTCGAACCGCCGATTCTGCGCATCTCATCAAGGTCGAACCGCTTCGATCCGGGGAGGAAACAGATAGGGATGATTCTGAAGCGATTCACGGGGACGGACGCTCATCGATCCGAACAATTCCGGCTCTTCTTTTGGGGGGCGTCCCTTCTCGTTTTTTTCCTGGCCCAGGTCGCCTCCGTCCGCGCGGAGGGGCTGACGATCGAGGAGGCGGTCGGGCTGGCGTTGACCCGGAACGAGCGCTCGGAAATTGCGGAGACCAACTTGGCCGCGGCGGCGGCCCGGGTCAAAAAGGCCCGCGCTTTCTTTTTTCCCGATCTGACCGCGACGGCGGGATATACCCGGAGCGGCTTCGATGAAAGCGGGGGAGGGAGCCGTTCCAACCCGGATCCCGGCGCTCTCTCGGCGACGATCACCACGAATCTCTCTCTCTTCAATGCGCGGGCTTTCCCCCTCTACCGCCAAGCCAAGCTGGAATATGGAGCGGCCCGTCTCACGACACAGGAGGAAAAACGCCTTCTCGCCTTCGAAGCGGCCGACGCTTTCTTAAGAACCCTCGGCGTCGAGCAGGTCCAGGCGGCGGCAGAGCGAAGGCTGGTATTCGCCCGGCGAACGGTGGAAGACACGCGGGCCCGCTTCGAAGCGAAATTGGTCAGCTCGAACGACCTCACTCGGGCCGAGCTGGAGCTGGCGAACGCGGAGCGCGCCGCGACCCTGGCGCGCGGCGACGCCGAACTGGCCCGGCTGCAGCTCGGATTTTTGATCGTCGCCGAGATCAAGGGGCCGCTGGTCGCGCCGGAGGGGCTGCTGAATCCGCCCCAGGCGGGAGAGCCGGAACGGTTGGTCAGAGAGGCCCAGGGTCGCCGGCTCGATCTGGCCGCCGGCGCCGAGCGCACCAAAGCGCTGCAAGCCTTCGCGGAGGAGCCGTCCCGACGGATTGTCCCGAGCCTGGGATTGACCGGACAGTTTCAGGAGCAGACCGGATCGGCATCGGACAGCCGGAGTCAGGATTGGCTGGTCGGATTGAATTTGACCTGGCTGTTGTATGACGGCGGGGAGTGGCGGGCCGACCGGGCCGAGCGCAACGCCCTGGTCCGGGGTTCGGCGCTGGAAGTGGAGCGGACCCGCCGGCAGGTCGCCCTCGAGGTCCGGCGCGCTTTAATCGATTTGGAAAACAACCGGGCGGCCACGCGGCAGGCGGACGTCGCGGCCCGGATCGGCCAGAAGAATGCCGAGGAGATCGCACTGCTCTATCGGCAAGGACTGGCGAGCGCGCTCGAAGTGGCCGATGCCAATCTTCGGCGTTTCGAAGCGGAGGTTGCTCTGGTGCAGGCGCGCTATGGACAGGGGCTTTCGCAACTTAATCTTCGTCTCGCCGTGGGGGTTGATCCATTCGGCAATGAGGTTCAATCATGAGACCGCGTAAAATTCTTTTTGTATTTTGGATGTTCCTCTTCCTCGTTCCGGCCGCTTGCTCGAACAATGCCGGCTCTTCCGAGACGAAAGAGCAGCGGGGGCCGGCGAAGAAGATCGCCTTTCCGGTGGAGACGATGCGCGTGGAAACGCGCAACGTCGAGTACCGGGTGACGGCGGTCGGCTCCGTGGAGGCATTCGAGACGGTTCAGGTGACGGCGCGCGTGGCCGGCGTCATCGAGCGGATTCACTTTTCCGAAGGAGAGGTCGTTCAGGGGGAGGGGATTTTGGCGGAGATCGAGCCGGAGCGCTTCCGCCTGGCGGTCGATTCGGCGGACGCCGTGCTGAAAAAGGCCGAGGCGGCGAAAGCCGATGCCGAGGCGGGATTGGCGCGCCGGGAGGCGGTCAATGAGAAGAACCCCGGCCTCATCATCGGAGAAGAGATCGAGACCTGGCGGACGCGTTTGCAGACCGCCTTGGCCGAGGTTTCCCAGGCGCGCGCGGCGCTCGACACCGCCAAGCTGAATTTGCGCGACGCCATGGTCCGCGCCCCCTTCCCCGGGGTGATCCAGACCCGGACGATCCAGACGGGAGAATATGTCCAGCCGGGAAAGGTCCTGGCGACGCTGATCCGGCGTGAGCCGCTGCTGCTCCGTTTCCAGGTGACCGAGCAGGATGCGTCTCGTCTCCGGGCCGGGATGCAAACGCGTTTCACGATCCGGGGGGGCGGGCGCGAATACCAAGCGATCATCACCCATGTCGCCGGCGCGGCCGACCCGACTTCGAGGATGGTCCTGATTACCGCCCGGATCAACGACCCGGAACGCCAGGCGCTCCGGCCCGGCGCCTTCGCCGAAGTATCGGTGCCGATCGAATCGACCCGGATGGAGGCGCCGGTGATTCCTCAGACGGCGATCCGCCCGAGCGAGCGGGGCTTTCTCGCGTTTGTCGTTGAAGAGGGGATCGCCAAGGAGCGGGTCCTCACGCTGGGAATGCGGACCGCCGACGGCCGGGTGGAGGTCCGCTCCGGCGTTCAGCCGGGAGAGACGTTGGTGGTTCGGGGCGCTGAAGCGTTGCGGAACGGCGCCGCCGTTCGCGTCGCCTCCGGGACCGAGGCGGCCGCGCCGTCCGGTACGGGGCCGGGCTCCGATTCCAACCCGACGCCGCAGAAGCCGTCTGATCCATCCGCCGGTCCGGCCGGCCCCGCCGGAGGGACACGGCCATGAACCTCACCGATCTGTGCATCAAAAAACCGGTGTTGGCCTGGATGCTGATGGCGGCCACCCTCGTCTTCGGCGGCGTCGCTGCGACGCGGATCGGCATCAGCCAATTCCCCGACGTCGACTTTCCGACCCTCTCGATCAATGTGACCTGGGAAGGGGCCTCGCCGGAAGTGGTCGAGCACGACGTGATCGAAATTCTCGAAGAGGCGGTCGTTCAGGTGGAAGGGGTCCGGTCGGTGACCTCCTCGTCGCGCCAGGGCGGGGGGAACATCACCCTGGAGCTCGATCTTTCGCGAAATGTCGACGTGGCGATGCAGGATGTCCAGGCGCAGATCTCGCAGGCCCAGCGGCGTCTGCCGCGCGACATCGATCCTCCCGTCATCTCCAAGACCAACCCGGAAGACCAGCCGATCATGTGGGTGGGGCTCTCCGGCCCGTTTCCGCAACGGGTCCTCAGCGACTTCGCGCGCTATCGTTTGAAAGAAAAACTGCAGACGGTCCCCGGGGTCGGCGAGATCATGATGGGAGGGTATCTCGAACGGAACATCCGGATCTGGATCGACGCCGCCCGGCTCGACGAAAAGGGGCTGACCGTTTCCGACGTGACCGATGCGCTTCAGCGCGGCCACGTCGAGCTTCCCGCCGGCCGCATCGAGACCGAAGGGCGAGAGGTGAACGTCCGGGTCTTGGGAGAGGCGCTCGACCTCTCGACCTTCCGCCAGGTCATCGTCGGTTCTGTCAAGGGGGCGCCGGTTTACTTGGAAGAAGTGGCTCTGGTGGAGGACGGCTTCGAGGATGTCCGCCGTCTCTCGCGCGTCGGGGGAGCGCCGGCGCAGGGTCTGGGCATCAAAAAGCAGCGGGGGGCCAATGCCGTGGCTGTCGCCCAGAACATCCGAAAGACGATGGACGAACTGCGGCCGACCCTTCCGGAGGGAATGGAGTTGGGGGTCAATTTCGACTCCACCCGGTTCATCGAAGAGTCGGTTCACGAGATCGAATGGGAGCTGGTGATGGCGGTCGCCCTCACGGCGCTCGTCTGCTGGCTCTTTCTCGGCTCGCTCTCGAGCACGATGAACGTGGTCCTGGCGATCCCGATGTCGCTGCTCGGGACGATCGCCACCATCTATTTCCTCGGCTTCACGCTCAATACTTTCACCTTGTTGGCCCTCTCCCTCGCCGTCGGGATCGTCGTCGACGACGCAATTATGATCTTGGAGAACATTTTCCGCCACGCGGAGGAAGGGAAGGAGCGGGTTCAGGCGGCCCGCGAGGGGACCGGGGAGATCAAGTTTGCCGCGCTGGCGGCGACGCTCGCCGTGATCGCCATTTTTATTCCGGTGGTCTTCATGAAGGGGATCGTCGGCCGGTTTTTCCTTCAGTTCGGCGTGACCCTGAGCGTCGCGGTGATGCTTTCGTATTTGGAAGCGATCACGCTCGCGCCGGCCCGCTGCGCGCAATTTCTCGCGACATCCCGAGAAGGCCGCAGCCGCATCGGCCGGTCGGTCGACCGGGGATTCCATCGGATGGCGGAGGGCTACGGCTGGCTCCTCTCCCGCGGACTCCGGTGGCCGGCGGCGGTCCTTTGTCTGGCGGCGGCGCTCTTGGCCGGCTCTTTTATGATCTTCTCGCGGCTTCCGAAAGAGTTCGTCCCTTCTCAAGACCAGAGCCGGCTTCTGGTTCGGATTCAGACGGCGGTCGGCTCCAGTTTGGGTGAGACCGATCGGATCTTCGAGCGGGCCGAGGCGTTCATCAACAACCGTCCCGAGGTCACCCGCTCCTTCGCCGTGATCGGCGGATTCGGCGGCGGCGGCGTGAATACCGGCGTGATGTTCGTGACCCTGGTGTCTCCCGAAGAGCGAAAGGTCAGCCAGTCGGAGTTCGCCGGAATCATCCGGAAGGAGTTGAATTCCTATCCGGGCGTCCGCGCCGTGGTTCAAGATCTTTCGCAGCAAGGTTTCACCGCGCAGCGGGGCTTTCCGGTCGAGTTTTCGGTTCGCGGACCGGAGTGGGAGCGCCTGGTGGGGGTGAGTCAAGAGATCATGCAGAAGCTTTCCGCGAGCGGGATGGTGATCGATCTCGACAGCGATTACCAAGTCGGGATGCCGGAGCTCCGGATCTCTCCCGACCGGGCCCGCGCGGCCGATCTGGGGATCTCGGTCGAGCGGGTGGCCCAGACTCTCAATGCGATGGTGGGGGGATTGCGGATCGGAAAATACAGCACCGAAGGCCGACGCATCGACGTGCGTCTTCGCCTCTTGGCCGACCAACGCTCCCGCCCGGAGGATGTTACCCGACTCCGCGTCCGGAGCGCTTCCGGTCAACTGGTTCCGCTCGCCTCGTTGGTGAACTATGAGGAGCGGCCGGCCCTGCAAGCGATCACCCGGCGCGATCGGGAGCGGGCGATCACGATATTCGCCAACGTGGCGCCGGGCCGCTCTCAGGACGAAGCGTTGAAGACGGTGGAGCGGCTCTCCAAGGAGTTGCCGACCGGCTATTATGCCGTTTTGGGAGGGGCGAGCGTGGCGTTCCGGGAGTCGTTGGGAAGTCTGGCCTTTGCCCTCCTGCTCGGAATCGTCGTGGCCTATATGGTCTTGGCTTCCCAGTTCAATTCGTTCCTTCACCCGATCACGGTGCTCACGATCCTCCCCCTTTCGGTTGCGGGGGCCGCCATTGCCCTCTTCGTGGTCGGAAAAAGCTTGAACATCTTCAGCATGATCGGGCTTCTTCTCTTGATGGGGATCGTGAAGAAGAACTCGATCATCCTGGTTGACTATGCCAATCAGCTTCGAGAGGAGGGGGCCGATGCCAAAACCGCCATGCTTCGCGCCGGTCCGGTCCGGCTCCGCCCGATTCTGATGACGTCGGTTTCCACCCTCATGGCCGCCGTCCCCGCGGCGCTGGCCCTCGGGCCCGGCTCCGAGATCCGCTCTCCCATGGCGATCTCCGTCATCGGCGGACTGATCGTGTCGACCGCGCTCAGCCTGCTGGTGGTCCCGGCGTTCTATGTCGTCGCCGACCGGATCGCCGAAAAGGTGGGGCGAGGCTGGAGCCGAAAGCGGGCGGTCCCATCGATCAAAACCGAGCCGAAGTGGACGGAGTAGCGGCAGCCCGACAGCCAAGGCAGAGACGTCCCGGCGGGACGTCTCTGCCGGAGAACAGAGCAGGCACCGGGCCTGCCCCGACCTATTCCGAGTGAATTAATATGGATGAGAAAGCGGACGCGATTATCGTTCGCGGGCTGGTCAAACGTTACGGCGCGTTGAATGCGCTCGATCATGTCGACCTCACGGTGCCGATGGGAGAGTGCTTCGGCTCGCTCGGCCCCAACGGCGCCGGGAAGACGACCCTGATCCGGATTCTGACCGGTCTGATCCATCCGACCGAAGGGGAGGCGCGGGTCGCCGGCCACGATGTCGCCAAGAATGCCGGCGCGGTGCGGCGGGCGATCGGGGTCGTCTCTCAAGCGATGACGACCGACCTCGATCTGACCGGCTGGGAGAATCTCGACATCTATGGGAAGTATTACGGCGTTCCCGATCGGGACCGGCGCGGTCGAATGCAAGAGCTGCTCGATCGGGTGGGGCTCTTGGAGCGGGCCCACGATCTCGTCGCGACCTACTCCGGCGGGATGCGCCGGCGGCTGGAGATCGCGCGGGGGTTGATTCATCGCCCGATGATCCTCTTTCTCGATGAGCCGACGATCGGGCTCGATCCGCAATCGCGCCGGGTCGTCTGGGACCTTCTGCGGCAGTTTCGGAAAAACGAGCATCTGACGATCTTCCTGACGACCCACTACATGGATGAGGCCGATCTGCTCTGCGACCGGATCGCCATCATCGATGCCGGAAAAATTTTGGTGATGGACAGCCCGGAGAATCTGAAGAAGAAGATTCCCGGAAGCGATATCCTGGAGATCTTCGTGGAGGGAGAGCGGGAAGGGCTGCCGGCCTCGCTCGAATCGCTCCCGTCGGTCCACAAGGTCATGGTCGAAGAGGGCGTGCTTCGGGTCTTCGCCGATCAGGGGGCTCAGGCGATCCCCATTTTGATGGAGGCGATCCAAAAGCAGGGGCTGAAGGTCCGATCGATCAGCCTCAAGCAGCAGACGCTTGAAGACGTCTTCATCCACTACACCGGACGCTCCATCCGGACCGAAGACACCAAGAAGGTCAGCTATTTCGTCGGCGCAGGCGTCCCGAGGAGATGGGGACGGTAAGAGAATAAATAACGTGAGGCGTTAGGCGTGAGGCGTCAGGGGTAAGGTCAAAAGATTTAAATCTTTTTCGC
>SCUR01000525.1 GCA_004297235.1 Candidatus Manganitrophaceae bacterium
GATAGCCTTACCATCGACGTTGACTATCCGCGCAACTACGATGACGACCGGCTTTTTGAGATGTCAAAAAAGGTCGGCCGCCTTTTCGTGAAAATGGAGGAGGGTCATGGCGAATAACCAATCTCAAATTCCGGCTCCCATGCAGGCAAAACTGCGCTCTCTCCAGGAGGCGATGAAGCGGGACGGCCTCTCGGCCCTGCTTTTTTACTCCACCGGACAGCTCAGCATGCTCGAGGTCAATCCCGTGCTATGGATCTCGGGACTGTTGCCCATGGGCCCGAACACCGCAGTGCTGGTCACCGAGTCCGGCGACGCAGCGATGCTCATCAGCCTTCCCTGGGATCAGGGCAGGGTGCGGAGACAAACCTGGATTCATGACGTGAGGGTCGCGGAGCGCTTTGTGGATGCGGTCCAGGCGCTGGTTCAACAGAAGGGGCTGAAAGGAAAAATCGGCATCATCGGCTGGGCCTTCATGCCGGCGGCAGTTTACAAGGCGCTGGAGGGGGCGTTGGAGGGAAGAGTCGAGATAGCGGATTCCATCCTCAGCGCCCTTACCCGCTTTCCCGGCCGCGCAGCCCTGCCGGCGCTGCAGCGCGCGGCGGAAATCGCCGACATCGGTTTTTCCGCCGTCCTGAAAAAAGCAAGGATCGGCATGCCGGAACACGAGCTGGCAGCGGAGGTCGAGTATGCCATGCGCTCCCAAGGCGCTGAGGACAACTTCGGCATGGTCACCGCGTCGGATCACAGCCATTGCACGCACCCCCCGGGAGACCGGAAGATCCAGCCCGGCGACACCATTATCGGGGAGATCACGCCGGCCATTGACGGCCATTTCGTCCAGCTCTGCCGCACTGCGGTGATGGGAGCGGCCTCACCCCTGCTGCGCGAGAAGTTCGCCATCCTCGAGCAGGCGATGGACAAGAGCCTGGAGCAGGTGCGCGCCGGCAAAAAAGCGGGGGCGATCTCGCAAGCCATAAATCAGGTTTTTACCGCCTACGGCTACGAGAAGTACTGCCGCCCTCCCTATATGCGGGTCAGAGGCCACGGCCTGGGTTTTTTGTCGATCCCGTTTTCCGAGATCGTCGATGAGAATGAGGCCGTGATCGAAGAGGGGATGTGTTTTGTCGTCCATCCCAACCAGTACCTCCCCGAGACCGGTTATCTCATGCTCGGAGACACGGTCTGGGTCGAAGCGAACGGTCCCCGGCGTCTCACCCGGACGCCCATGAAACTCTTTACCATCGAGGATTGAATCATGGAAACGCTTCATACGGTGCTAAATCGAGGCTGCAGCATCTGGGATCGTGAACGGCTTCCCGAGGATGAGTTCCGCAATCGTCTCGGTCAGGTCAGGCGCGGGATGAAGGAGCGGGATGTCGATCTGTTGCTGGTTTACGGCGATTCCTGGCGCTTCGGCCATCTGGCGTTTGTGTCGCACTTCATACCGAAGAATCGCGGCGCCCTGGTTGTGATTCCCCTGGAAGGCGAGCCGGCGCTCGTTGTCCAGGAGCCGAGCCGCAACAATCCCTTTTCCAAGACGCTCACATGGATCGATGAGGTGCGCTCCGCCATGCAGCTGGCGCCGGCCCTGGG
>SCUR01000526.1 GCA_004297235.1 Candidatus Manganitrophaceae bacterium
CCCGCTCTTTGTGGACGCCGGTCGGCGCCATCAGAAACCGGTCTGCATCGAGCCCCGCGCAGATCCCGCCGCCGGTCCCCGCGACCCATCCCTTCTCATAAAAGAGCGAAAGAAACTCGCAGAGCAAGGCGCGCGCCGCGGATTCCGAGGTCCGTTTGTTCGCCATAAAAATCCTCTCCTGAAATAAAACGCTCCAGAGAATATCATTCTTTTTTTGAACGATCAACTAGAAAGAGCGTGAGGAGGGCTTCGATGGCGGATCGTGTCCTCATTTGATTATAAAGATTGTTCAAAGGAGATTTAATGGGGCGTTGCCCCAAGCCCCACGACGGGGGTTGCTTGCCCACAGTCCCTTGCGGGGGAGCTCCCGCTCTCTCCCGGGAGCAGTTCGAGAAAGAAGGAAGACGACAATCAGCAGGCCCGCCCGAATGAGAA
Organism: Candidatus Manganitrophaceae bacterium; assembly: GCA_004297235.1. Classification (GTDB taxonomy): domain Bacteria; phylum Nitrospirota; class Nitrospiria; order SBBL01; family Manganitrophaceae; genus Manganitrophus. Next base: position 436 of record SCUR01000526.1, read on the forward strand.
AAAACGGAAAGCCGAAACAGCTTCGGAAGTTCTGCGGACCGATACCCGTTTCCACAATAACCCATTTTAGGAAGCGCGTCTTGAGGGTGTCCATTGAACCGAAAGGGGCACGCATAACGGAAGTGCTGGAAGGCTTTTATGGCTGGAATGAATCTGCGGCCCTACCCGTTTTTCACAACGGGCAGGCCGCTCGACTTAAAAACAATCGCATTTTAGATACAAAAATAGGCCTCTCCTTTGTAAGGGGAGGCGGGGTGGGGCAGAGGGTCTCTCTACCTCCCCTGCCCCCTTACAAAGGTCGGGATTCCAGATCATTTATACTTCGACGCTGAGGCCGAGCCAGGCGCGGATCAGATCGTGACGGGTGATGGTCCCGATCAACCGCTCTCTCCGGACCACCGGCAGCCGATGGATATGAAGATCTTCCATCGCCTGGCTCGCTTCCTCCAGGGTCGCCTCTTCTTCGGCGACCACCACGATGGGATTCATGATCTCCTTGACGGCGATCTCCTCCAGACGGCGCGTTCCCCGCAGCGCCTGAAGGATGTCCTGCTCGCTGATAAAGCCGACCACCCGGTCATCGGCGGTAATCACCGGCATGCCGCTTTCGTGGCTGTCGAGGAGCTGCGAGGCGACGTCGAACACCGCACTCTCTTCCCTGGCAAAAAGCATGTTTCCTTTTTTAATTTCTCCGACGGTTTGAAACCTGGGTCTCATTCGGAACCTCCTGTGAAAGAGCTTTACAATGCCCCTCTGAACGTCAGAGGAGAGACCCTCCCCGTCCCCGGATCGCAGCACGATCGACGATCCGATTTCCTCGTCATCTCTAAAAATGATATTCCTTTTCGTGAGGACAATGCAATCGGGCCGCCTTGACCGGCACGGCAAACCGGTCTATACTCCCTCAGCGAAAGGAAAAACATGAGCGACTCGCTGATTCTGAAGGAGATCAAAGAGTACTATTGGGACCAGCCGGTCCCCTTTCTCGTGGAACAGCTTCCGCGGCTTCGAAACGGACGCGCGCTCGATCTGGCGATGGGCGAGGGACGAAACGCCGTCTATCTGGCCGAGCAGGGATTCACCGTCGACGCGGTCGACCTCTCGGAAAAGGCGGTCCGAAAAGGGATGGCGCTCGCCCACGGTCGCGGTGTTTCGATCAACGGCATTGTCGCCGACCTCGATCATTATCGGATTCCACCCGACCGTTATGATCTGATCTGCTGTTTCTTCTTCCTGGCCCGCCCCCTCTTTTCGGAAATAGCCAAAGGCCTCCGTCCCGGCGGCGCCCTCGTTTATCAAAGCGTTACGACAGAAGAGTTAAAGATCAATCCCACCTTTCGGAGAGAATGGTGTCTGGAGCAGAACGAACTGTTGCATGCCTTCCGTGATCTGAGAATCCTCGTTTACCATGAATCCTCTCTTCGGGGAACGACCAGCCATTCCGCACTCGCGTCCCTATTGGCCATCCGGCCCGATTCTTCAGAACCGATTGGAAGATGACCTCGGTCGTGTTCTGATTCGTCATTGGAGCGACCGCAGGGAAGGCCGCCCTCTTGTTCTAAAAAGGATTGCTTCGCACCCTTCCCGATGACGCACCCGTTTAGGACAGCAGGACCCTCCTCTTATTTGCACTCTTCCCTTTAAAATGGTATCCTTTGAGAACTTTTCGCCCCCAGGGAACACTGCCTGATGGGGGTTTAGGAGATCAATGGCCCGAAAGTATTTTGAGTTTGTGACCGATCACGCCTATGCCGTGATGGCGGGCGTCTTGCTCATCACCCTTTTCTGTCTCTTCAGATTCCCCTTCCTGAAAACGGAACTCGATCCAAAACGGATCCTCCCGCAAGATCACCCCTACATCCAGATGAACAACAAGATCGAGCAGCTCTTCGGCGGCGGACGCGTGGTGGTGGTCGGGGTCGTCTCCAAGGACGGGAATGTCTTTACCCCTTCCACCCTCGCCAAGATCGATCGGATGGCTCAAGCGATCGAGAAAATCCCGGGGATCTACGCCGATAATGTCCTGAGCATCGCCTCGCGGCGGGTCAAACACCTTCAGGTGAACGAGCAGGGATTTAACGTCGAACGGTTGATGCCGGAGCCTCCCGCCACACCGGAGGGAGCGAAGAGCATTCGTGACCGGGTCTTCGCAAACCCCCTCTATATCGGCTCCCTCGTTTCGGCGGATGCGAGCGCCGCCGCCATCGTCATCGACGTGCAGGACACCGAGCAGGCGGAGGCGATCCGAAAAGCGACGGCCGCGGTCGCCGAAGGCCCGGCGCCGGAGCCGATCAGCGACTTGGCGATCTATCGCCAGCTCAAAGCGATCGCCGACAAGGAGAGCGACGCCAACACCACGATCCATCTCGGCGGCCTCCCGGTCTCCCTCGCCTTCCTGGAGAAAGACACCGCCATCATGAATCGGTGGGTGTTGCCGATTGCCTTCGTCCTGATCATGGCGATCCACTATCTCTCGTTTCGGACGTTTCAAGGAATGTTGATTCCGCCGCTGACCGCGCTCTTGAGCGTCATTTGGGCCTTGGGGTTTATCAGCCTCACC
>SCUR01000527.1 GCA_004297235.1 Candidatus Manganitrophaceae bacterium
GGCGGCCCGGGCGGCCCCTCAATCCGTGAGACAAAGGCGGTCATGAACCGGTCCGAAATAGACGGATTCGGAAAGGTGATGTTCCCCGACTGGGAGAGCTGCCATGACCCGAACTGCGTTCCCGCTCCAGTGGTCGCGAAATATGCTTACAATGCCGACCACCTCGCCCTTCAGAAAGGGAGCGATCCGGTCGAGTTCAAAAACCGGAGCGCCGTAAATGAGATGACCCATCGCTATGGTCTGTACGACAGCATCACCGGAGAAGATGTGATGAAGACGAAGTCGTTCGGCTTCCCGGTGCAGTACACCGACGCAAACGGCGCGCGTCAGTTCGCTTATTATGGCGCCTGGCAGGGGCGGCATTCGCTCTGGGCGGGGAACGGGACAGTTCCAGCCGGAACGGTGGTGACCCGTCAAGACCGGGGTCCGCAGCAGACAGCAGAAACCTACACCGTCTCGGCGCCGTTGGTCGGGACCCTCACCAAGCGAATCCCGGTGGCGGCGGATATCAACGACATCAAAGGAATCGCGGTCGAGACCTGGGTGAATTCAAACTTTGAGCTCCGCTATCTTGCCTCGGGACCGTCGGGGGCCGGATGGTATGAGTGTCAGCACAGTATCGACCCCAACACCGGCTTCTTCACATCGACGTGTACCAATCCGTTCACCGCGTTTGACTCTCTGATCGTCGGCGCGAACGACAACAGAAAGTTCGTCAACATCAATCAATGCAATGGGTGTGGTCCGAATAATCCACCGACCAACTATGTCTATCTGGGGTCGGACGGACCGAGCGGCGCCGGTTTCTACGTCGGCACCTTTGATCCGAACAACGGACGGACGACCGCAACCTCGACCCTCTATACACCGGCCGACAATGACTTTCTCTGGGTCAATGTCGGTGGATCGATCTACATTGAGTATAATGGGACCGGCTGGGTCGAGAAGACGTTGACCAACTTCGACACGACGACGTGGACCCCCGAATTCGATCCGCAAGGGGACAAGCCCTATACTCTTCCGCTCGACCGGGAGTTCTACATCAACAGCCGCGGGGCGAACTACATCGTCAAGCGGATCAACTCCGGCTACGACGTGAAGATCGAGATCCAGAGCACGGCCAACCCGGTGAACGCGTCGACCTTTGTTCCGGCCAGCTCCGTGTTGAAGTCGCAATGGAACCCCGATGGGGAATCGACTTACACCTTCGTGACCGATTCCGCCAGCCCGAATTTCATGAAGCTGGTCTATGCGTCCATCGGCCAGAACGATCAACAAGCAACCCCGGCTCCAAGTGTGGGTGATGTGGTCCAGAAGGGTCAGTGGGGATTGGTCCTCTACACCAACGGCAGTTCGACATCAACCCAGTTCAACTGGGACTATCCCCGTGAAGGAGATATGTTCGGCAGCCAGCAATATCTGATGAGCGGCAACGACTACATCCTGCTGAGCGACCCGATCATGCTCCAGCCGGTAACGCTAACCAACAACAAGGGAGATCAGAAAACCCTCTCCCTCCAGTATGACGGCTGGATGCATGGACTTCCGGATCTCTTCATGGAGCTCCAGAAGAATGGCTGGGTGATGACGCAAGATATCGCCGACAAAATCATCAACATCCCGGCCGGCACCGAGGTGGCGGACGCTCAGGTGGAGGGGAAGAGCTACCTGGTGAAACCGCTTGAAGTCAGCCAATTCTTGGCCGTTCTGTCGAGCGATCCGGGTGATCTCGATATCTCCGCCGCCGATGCGATCAACCTGGAGACGGATACCCCGACCTTCGTTGATCACAACATGGGCGACACGCCGGAAACCACCGGGGTGAAGTACTCGGAAGGAGTGTTAGTCGAATAACTCTCCTGCCCGCGCAGGAAGGGGGGTGCCAAGGAGGGCACCCCCCTTTTTTGTTCGATTATCTTTCCACGGGGGAGATCGGGCGGACCCCGGAGACCGCCTCCGCAACCCATCGGCAGACTTCCGGCAACCCCTCCCCTTCTTTGAGATTCGTAAAGAGGAACGGCCGTTCGCCGCGCATGCGCCGGGCGTCTCGGTCCATGACTCCAAGATCGGCCCCCACATAAGGGGCGAGATCGATCTTGTTGATGATCAGCAGATCGGATCGTGTGATGCCGGGCCCTCCCTTGCGCGGGATCTTATCCCCCCCGGAGACATCGATCACATAAATCGCCCGGTCGACCAGCTCGGGGCTGAAGGTCGCCGCCAGGTTATCCCCGCCGCTTTCGACGAAAATCAATTCCAGATCGGGAAATTGATGGATCAGGTGATCGATTGCATGAAGGTTCCCGGAAGCATCCTCCCGGATCGCCGTGTGCGGACAGCCGCCGGTTTCGACCCCGACGATCCGCTCTTTGTCCAAGGCTTCCGCCCGGATCAGAAACTCGGCGTCCTCACGGGTGTAGATGTCGTTTGTGACGACCGCGATTCGAAACCGCGCGCGAAGCCGCTTGCAGAGCCGCTCGACCAGGGCGGTTTTTCCCGAGCCGACCGGCCCGCCGATCCCGATCCGAACCGGCCAGCGGGCGCGGCGCGGGGTCGAATCAAACGGCTCATGATGATGAACGCCCCCCATCTCCTTCCCCTCCACAGAACGGTGTTACGATTGAAAAAGCCTCATCTCCGCGGTTTCATGCCGCATGGCCCGGATTTCGAGTGCCGGCTGAAAAGAAAAGGGAGCGGCCTCCATTGCGGCCTTCAGCAGGTCTGTTTCCTCCAACACCCCCCAGAGGCGATGAAGGATCCGCTGTCCTTCCCCCTGCCCGATCGGCAAGAGCCGCAGCCCCGCCGAGACCTGCCCCGACGCAACCCCATAGAAATATCCAATCCGGGTCGGAGTGAGGGAACGTCCGGCGGCCCCCCCCGCCAGGGCGAAGGCGACCGCCGGGTCTCCCCGCAGCCTCCCATGGGTCAGCGCCTCAAGAGATCGATTCGTCCATCGGCTCGGATAAAGATCGGCGGCCATCTGAATCCATCGCCGTCCGATCGCCCGGCCTCCGTCATGATGCTCCTTCGGAAGGCGCATCGCCAGGCCTTCTTCGTCCCATCGACAGACTGCATCGAGATCTTCCCGCACGGCCGCCTCATAGGCACGACAGAGGAGGACCCCCTCTCCCGGAACAACCGAGTAGACCAGCTTCGCCCGAATCCATCGGAAGAGCTCGTCTCCGTCCCGCACCGTTCCGTCGCGGACCGCCTCTTCCAGACCGAACGAGTGGGCATAACCGCCGGCCGGAAAGAAGCTATCGCACCATTGCAGAAGCCCTAAGAGATCTCTCACGGAGAGGTCCATTCATCGCCTTTGCAGAGACGTTCCGCCGCGACGTCTCTATCGTTTCGGGTGAGGCAGGGTCAAAACAAAAAATAGCGCTGCGCCATCGGCAGTTTTTCGGCCGACTCGCTCCGGAGGAGGACGCCGTCGGCGCGGACCTCATACGTCTCCGGATTCACTTCGATCCGCGGGAGAGCGTCGTTCAGCCACATCTCCCGTTTTCCGATTTGCCGGCAGCCCCGGACCGGCTTCGTCCGCTTCCGCAGACCCAGTTTTCTCCCGAGGTCGTTTTCGACGGCGGCTTTCGAAAGAAAGGTGAGACTGTTTTCATACGGCGCCCCCCCGAAGGCTCCGAACATCGGGCGATAAATCACCGGCTGCGGCGTCGGAATCGACGCATTCGGGTCCCCCATCGCCGCCTGCAAAATCATTCCCCCCTTGACAACCAGCTCCGGCTTAATCCCGAAGAAGGCGGGCCGCCAGAGGACCAGATCGGCCAGCTTCCCCACCTCGATCGATCCGACCTCATCGGCGATCCCATGCGCAATCGCCGGGTTGATCGTCGTTTTCGCGATGTACCGCCGGGCCCGGAGGTTATCGCTCCCCTCCGCTTCACCCGCCAGCGGACCGCGCTCGCTTTTCATCTTGCTTGCGGTCTGCCAGGTCCGGAGGATCACCTCTCCCACCCGCCCCATCGCCTGAGAATCGGAGGCCATGATCGAGAAGGCGCCAAGATCGTGCAGAAGATCCTCCGCCATGATCGTTTCGGGACGAATGCGGGAGTCGGCAAAGGCGACATCCTCCGGGAGCGAGGGATCGAGGTGATGGCAGACCATCAACATATCGAGATGTTCGTCGATGGTGTTGACGGTGAACGGCCGGGTCGGATTGGTCGAAGCGGGAAGCACATTCGGCTCGCCACAGAGACGGATGATGTCGGGCGCATGGCCTCCTCCCGCCCCCTCGGTATGATAAGCATGGATCGTCCGGCCGCCGATCGCCTCGATCGTCGCTTCGACGAAGCCGGCTTCATTCAGCGTATCGGTATGGATCGCGACCTGGACATCCATTTGATCGGCCACCTTCAGCGCGGTGTCGATCGCGCGCGGCGTGCTCCCCCAATCTTCATGAAGCTTCAAGCCGATCGCCCCGGCGAGGACCTGCTCCTCCAGCGGCGCGGTTGCGGAGGCGTTCCCCTTTCCGAGAAACCCGAGGTTGATCGGAAAGCCGTCGGCCGCCTGGAGCATCCGGCCCAGATTCCACGGCCCCGGCGTGCAGGTGGTCGCCTTCGTCCCGGTGGCCGGTCCCGTTCCGCCGCCGATCATCGTCGTAATCCCGGAGGAGAGGGCTTCCTCGATCTGTTGCGGGCAGATGAAGTGAATATGGGTGTCGATCCCGCCGGCGGTGACGATCATCCCTTCGCCGGCGATCACCTCCGTGGCGGCGCCGACCACCATCCCTTCGGTCACCCCATCCATAATCTCCGGGTTGCCCCCTTTTCCGATTCCGACGATCCGGCCCCCTCGAATCCCGATATCGGCCTTGACGATCCCCCAATAATCGAGAATGACCGCGTTGGTGATCAGCAGGTCGAGCACCCCTTCGGCCGAGGTCGCCGTCACCGACTGGCCCATGCCGTCCCGTAACACCTTCCCCCCGCCGAACTTACATTCATCCCCATAGACCGTCAGATCTCGCTCGATCCGGATGATCAGGTCGGTGTCGGCCAGTCGAACCCGATCTCCCGCCGTCGGGCCGAACATCTCGGCATAAACCCGCCGTGGGATCTTCAGGCTCATGATCGCTCCTCTTTAAATTGCTTTTTGCGAAGGCGTCCGAGCGCCGCACCTTTCTGCGCCTCCCCGGTCCCCCCTTCGGTCAGGCCGTTCAAGCCGCGGACGATCCGGCTTCCGCCGAGCTCCACCAGAGTCACCCGCTTCTTCTCCCCCGGCTCGAACCGGACCGCATTTCCCGAAGGGATGTTGAGCCGCATCCCGAACGCTTTTTCCCGATCGAAAGAGAGCGCCCGGTTCACCTCGAAGAAGTGAAAGTGGGAGCCGACCTGGACCGGACGATCTCCGGTGTGGGTGATCGTCAGCTCAACCGTCCGCCGCCCGGCATTCGCCTCAATCTCCCCCTCGGCGATGAAGTATTCTCCTGGAATCATGTTTGCTCCTTCAAGAATCGGGCTACTGAATCGGATCGTGGATCGTCACCAGCTTGGTTCCGTCCGGGAAGGTCCCCTCCACCTGAATCTCGCGGATCATCTCCGGCACCCCTTCCATGACGTCGTCGCGGGAGAGAATTTTTCTCCCCATCGCCATCAGCTCCGCAACCCGTTTTCCGTCTCGGATTCCCTCAAGGACGTCGGAGGTGATCAGCGCCACCGCCTCCGGGTAATTCAGCTTGAGTCCACGCCTTCGTCGCTCTTTCGCCAGCTGCGCCGCCATATAGATCAGGAGCTTCTCCTGCTCCCGGGGTGTCAGATGCATTCAATCGCCTCCCAAAAATCTCCATCTCAAAATCGGGCTCGGAGCTCCCGATTGCATCTGATTTCACTTGGATCCAAATCAGACGGTCAGATACCTGCGGACAACCTCATCTGTCAATCGATCAACCGGCCCCTCCGCCGCGATCGCCCCCTTCTCCATGACATAGAAGGAATCGGCCACCTCCCGAACCAGCGAGAGATATTGCTCCACCAGCAAGATCGCCATCTTCCCCTCCGTTCGAATCCGCCGGATGACCGCCACGATCTCCTTGATGATCGACGGCTGGATTCCTTCAGTCGGCTCATCGAGCAGCAGCAGACGCGGACCGGAAACGAGCGCCCGCCCGATCGCCAATTGCTGCTGCTGACCGCCGCTCAGATCCCCTCCGCGGCGTCCGAGCATCGTCTTTAAAACGGGGAAGAGATCGAAAATCTCCGACGGGATCGATTTCCCTCCCGAGGCCTCCAGGCCGATCAGCAAATTCTCCTCCACCGTGAGGTAGGGGAGGATCTCCCGCCCTTGCGGGACATAGCCGATTCCCTTTCGCGCGCGCAGATAGGGGGGCGCCTGCGTGATCTCCTCGCCATTCAGCGTCACCCGCCCTCCCCTCGGAGAGAGAAGGCCGATGATCGACTTCATGAGGGTCGTCTTCCCGACCCCATTGCGTCCCATCAGGCAGACGACCTTCCCCGCCGGGATCTGAAGGTGAACGTCCCGAAGCACCTGGCTGTCCCCATAGGAGACGTTTAATTTCTCAACCGTCAACATCCCCTTACTCCTTACTCCTCACTCCTAACGCATTCTTGCTCTGATCGTCCTGCTCTCGACCCAGGTAAACCTCAATCACCCGCGGATCGTTCTGGACCTGCGCCATCGGCCCCTCGCAGAGGACCGTCCCCTCATGAAGGACCGTCACCTTTTTCGCGAAGTGGCGAACAAACTCCATGTCATGCTCGATCACCAAGACCGAATGCTCTTTCGCAATCCCCTCCAAAAGAAGACCCGTCTCCTCCCGCTCCTTCCCCGTCATCCCCGCCACCGGCTCATCGATCAAAAGAAGCTTCGGCTCCTGCGCCATCACCATCCCGATCTCCAGCCACTGTCGTTGGCCGTGGGCCAACGTTCCGGCAAAACGATCGGCATGCTCCGTCAGCCCGATCCATCCGAGAATCGCTTCAATCCGCTCCCGGTCCTCCCTCTTTCGACGTCCGAAGAGGGAGGGGAAGACCCCTTTCTTCCCCCGGAGCGCCAGGGTGAGGTTATCGAAGACGGTGTGATGCGGAAAGGCGGTCGGCGTCTGGAATTTCCGTCCGATCCCGCCGGTTGCGATCTGGTGCTCCCGCAGGGGGAGAAGATCGGTCCCCTCTTCGAAAATAACCCGGCCCTTGACCGGTTTGACCTTTCCGGAGATTACATCCAGAAGGGTCGTCTTGCCGGCCCCGTTCGGACCGATGACGAACCGCAGCTCCCCCTGCGCCATGAAAAAATTGAGATCACGCAGGGCGAGGAACCCTTCGAAGCTGACGGTGACCCCCTCCAAATAGATGATCGTCTCGCTCGGCTTAGCAATTGCCGGCTTTCCGGTTTCTATTACCACTACCGGGTCGCTCGCCCCATTCTGGGAGCCGCTTTCTTTCCGGTCGATCGCGACCGAAACATCCGACCGCGGGCTTGACGACGTTAGCTTTCCGAAGCGCCGCTGCAGCCAGCGGCGGCCCTGTTCCGGAAGTGCCACCAGCCCGTTCGGGAAAAAGAGAACCCCGCCGACGAAGAGGCCGCCGAGGAGAAAGGGCCAGAGCTGCGGAACCTTGGTTGTCAGATAGGTCCGAAGGCCGTTGACGACCACTGCGCCGAGCGCCGCGCCGATTAAGGTGCCCCGTCCGCCGAGCGCCACCCAGACGACCACCTCGAGCGACGGAAGGACCCCCATCTGGCTCGGCGTGATGATTCCGACCTGCGGAACGTAGAGGGCCCCCGCCACCCCGGCCAACAGGGCGGAGATGGAAAAAACAAAGACCTTAAACCCGGTGGTCGAGAAGCCGCAGAAGCGGAGGCGGTGCTCATTGTCTCGAACGGCGCGGAGAACCTTTCCCAGCTTCGAGGTGACGATCGATCGGCAGAGAAGAAACGCCCCGATCAGAAACAAGACCGTTACGATGTACAAGCCCCGCTGCGTCGACGGGCTGTTGAGGGAGAAGCCGAGGAGGGTTTTGAAATCGGTCAGACCGTTCGTCCCGCCGAGGTTCATCTCATTTCGGTTGAAGAGCAACCAGGCGGCAAAGGCGAGCGCCTGGGTGAGGATGGAGACATAAACCCCCTTGATCCGGCTCCGGAAGGTGAGATAGCCGAACGCCGCCGCGAAGAGGGTCGGGATAAGGATCACCCCCAACACCGCGAAGCCGAAGTGATCAAACGGCTTCCAGAACCAGGGGAGGCCTTTCACCTGATTCCAGACCATAAAATCGGGGATCGCCTCGCCGTACTTGCTCTGCGCGGCGCCGATCTCCAGCATCAGATACATCCCGATGGCGTATCCACCCAGGCCGAAGAAAACCGCCTGGCAGAGGCTCAAGATCCCGGCATAGCCCCAGAGAAGATCAAGCCCGATCGCCAGGATTGCGAGCGAGAGATACTTCCCCAGAAGACCGAGATAAAAATCGGGAAGATGGAGCGGGGAGCCGGATGGAAGCAGGTTGAGGATAGGGAGGACAACCCCCAACACCACAGCGACGATTCCTAATCCGATGTCTCCTTTACGGAAATCGATCACACAACTGACCTTTCGCCATAGATAGTGTTTATCTCTATCATAAGAAACATTCCTCCCCTTTGCCCCATGGTCTATTTATATGTAGCGCCGGCGTTCGAAGAAGTCGGTTGACTTTGGCGTCTCCACACACGGGAATGCCTTGCCCCACGTCTATTTGTATGTGGGGCCGGCGCTGGGAGAAGACGGTTGATTCTAGATCTTCGCCTTCGGTGCGCCTTGCCCCACACCCTACGCCGACTCGGCCGCCCTTCCCTTCGCGGGGAAGAGGCCCGACGGTTTTCGTTGGAGAAAAAGAATAATCGCCGCCAGGATAAAAATCTTGGCGTAGATCGCCCCGCCGGTTCCGCCGATCAGCGGCTCCAAAATTTTGTTCAGCATCCCGATCCCGAGCGCCGAGACGATCGTCCCGGCGAGCTTGCCGACCCCGCCGACAACGACCACCATGAAAGAGTCGACGATGTAGGTCTTCCCCATTTCCGGGTCGACATTTCCGACCAGGCTCAACGCGCATCCCGCGAGGCCCGCCAGACCCGCTCCCAG
>SCUR01000528.1 GCA_004297235.1 Candidatus Manganitrophaceae bacterium
GCTCTTCCGATCTCTCCGTCAAGGCGACCGGTCAGAAGCGGGCGGTCAACGGATTCGACGCCGAGGAGTATCTGGCCGTTTGGGAGGTGGTTGCGGAAGATGCCCAGAAGATGAAGGACACGAGCCACCTCACCTTTACCATCTGGACGACCCCGGAGGGCGCGCAGATCAAGGAGGTCTTGAAGGTCCAGGAGTCGTACGGGCGCGCTTATCTTCAAAAGATCGGGATGGGTGATTCGCCGATGGGGAAGATCGTTCCCAAGGAGGCGATGGGGATTTTGGCGACCTATTTCATCGGCGGGATGAATGAGAAAGACCGCCAGGCGCTGGTCAAAGCGGCGAAGGAATTCGAGAAGATCAAGGGATTCCCCATCTCCACCAAGCTGGAGTGGACCGCCGATGCGAAGGCGTGCGGCCGGGGCGAGCCTCAGAAGGTGGAGAAAAAAGAGGAGAAGGGGATCGACTTCTCCGGCGGCATCGGCGGGATCATGAGCGGTCTGGCCGGAAAGGCGGTCGAAAAGAAGGTGGATGAGAAAATGAAGGAGGGGGAGGGGAAGCCGATCTTCGGATATGTCCAGGAGATCAAGGCGATCAAGGTCGAGCCGATCTCGGACAGCCTCTTCCAGCCGCCGGCCGACTACAAGCTGGTCAATCGAAAGTAAACGGCTTTCTCATGAAATCTAAAAACCCCGTCGATTCCGGCGGGGTTTTTTATTTGGGGAGGTCGCTTAGCTCTTTTTGATGACTGCGAACATGCCCCAGACGACCAGGACCAGAATGATGATATTCAGGAGCATACCGAAGAGCATTGAAGGCCCCTTTCATTTGAGGGTTTGGATTGTTTGATTGTAGACCGGGGGCGGGGGTGTTTGCAAGCGTTCAAGTGGTGCGGGTTAATTTGAATACTAAAGTCGTGGGGCGCCGCCCCACACCCCGCCGCGGGGCCGCCACGCCGCGGCCCCTCCGGCTTCCCCGGGCGCCAGGGGGCTGCGCCCCCTTGGACCCCCTCACGGTCGAACTCGGCGCATCCGCGCAAGTACAGCGCGGCTACCCCTCAAACAGGCTACGACCTAAAGCGGAGGCTTGCGCGTCTGACAGAAGTAACGCAGGGATGCTTGATTCACAGGGAAGCCTCCGTCTAAGCGCGCACGCTCTTCGCTCTTCGCCCTTTTCTCTTTTCTCTTTTCTTTTCTCTTTTGTTTTGTTTTTTTACCAATAGAGGACTCTGTGGGCTGCTGTGCCCGCAGGGCAAGGGACCCACTGGGGGATGGGTGGAGCGAGGACACAGCAGCCCACTACAAATCAAAACGTTCCATCTACCAAATCAGGTTACGAGTGTCTTGGCCTAGGAAAAAGGGCGGCCACCAGGAAGCACAATCCGCGGTGCTCTCCCGCGCGTTGTGCGAGTTGTGACCGTGGGGGTAGCAAGGGGGCTCCCCCTTGCTGCACGGGGGAGCCTCGGGTGTGGGGCAAGGCGCACCGAAGGGGATGATCTAAGATCGAAGTCTTCTCCCAGCGCCGGCCCCACTTCAGATAAACCGGCCGTTGCAAGACGGCCCCGCGGTGGGGGGTGGGGTGAAACCCCACGACTCTAGTTTCCGCGGTGGGGCTTGGGGCGAAGCCCCGTTCCTTAACTTTAATGAATTGTTTTATGAAAAGATGATGGTTTTGTTTCCGTGGACGAGAACGCGGTCTTCCACGTGCCAGGAGACGGCGCGGGCCAGGACCGTCCGCTCGACGGAGCGGCCGATCCGCCGGAGATCCTCCACGCCCTGACGATGATCGACCCGCTGGACGTCCTGCTCGATGATCGGTCCGGCGTCGAGCTCCTCGGTGACGTAGTGCGCAGTGGCCCCGATCAACTTCACCCCGCGCTCGTAGGCCCGGGCGTACGGGTCGGCGCCGACGAAGGCGGGGAGAAAGCTATGGTGGATGTTGATGATCCGGTGGGGATAATGCTTGATGAAATCGGCGCTGATGATCTGCATGTATCGGGCAAGCACCACCAGATCGATCTTCCCCGCCATCAAGGCGATCTGCTTGGCTTCCGCTTCCTGTTTTCGATTTTTCTCCACCGGAATATGATGGAACGGAACCCCCCAGGCGGCCACCGTCGGCGCCAGCTCAGAATGATTGGAGATCACCATCGCGATCTCGGCGCGCAGATCGCCGGCCCGGCGATGCCAGAGCAGCTCGAAGAGGGCATGCTCCGCTTTGGAGACGAAGATCGCCAGCCGCTTGATCCGTCCCGCATAGGCGAGCCGCCACGCCATTTCGAAGGAGGCGGCGATCCGGGAGAACGCCTCCTCCAGCGCCGGGCCGCGCTGCGCCAGATCGGACAGTTGAAACTCGACCCGCATGAAGAACATGCCGCCGGTCGGATCGGTCGAGTGCTGATCGGAGTCGATGATGTTGGCCCCTTGCTCGAAGAGAAAGCGCGACACCGCGGCGACGATTCCCGGCCGGTCGGGGCAGGAGATCAGCAGCCGGCCGATGTCGCGGCGGCTGTCGGAGATCGGCGGCCAAAAGAAGGGAGCGCTCATGTCGGGGTCCTTTCTAAGAAGTCGGATGGGTCGATTCGTCTTTAGCTTCGGTAGCGCATTCGGGTGCCGTGCGTCAGGGAGAGGGCGATCTCCTCGGCGGATAATTCTTTCGGAAAGTAGGCCCCCGACACCTTGGCCCCGTTGAGGCTGGCCCCTTCCAGGCGGGTTTCGGAGAAATCGATTCCTTGCAGATCGGCCTGGCGAAAATAGCAGCCGCTCAGATCGAGGCCCTTCGCGTCGAGACCGCGCAGATCGAGTCCGCGGAAGTCGCTGTCGGTCAGATTTGTTTTTTCACCTTTCCGTTTTCTCGCGTTGAATTCATCGATCTCTTCTTCGCGCAGCAAGTGATAAAGCGGGTCCGGATTTTTACCGATCGGTTTCAGCGCCATGCGAGTCTCCTGTGTGAGAGGTAATAAGCGTCTCTCAATTTTAGCACACCTGCCCGATCCGGTTCAGGTCACACGAACCCTCCTGCGCAGTGTCCGGAGGCCCAAGCCCACTGGAAGTTATACCCTCCCAGCCAGCCGGTCACATCGACGACCTCGCCGACAAAATAGAGCCCTTTCACCTCTTTGGCCTCGAAGCTTTTGGAAGAGAGCGCGTCGGTGTCGACCCCCCCCTTCGTGACCTCCGCCAGGCGGTAGCCGCCGGTCCCGGCGGGGATGATCCGCCATTGATGAAAGCGGGCGGCGATCGCCGCGATCTCTTTCGGCGTGTATCGGCCGACCGGCTTCATTGCTCCCGACAACCCCAGCCATCGTTCGGCCAGGCGTTTGGTCAGCCGCTCGCCGATCAGGGTTTTCAGCTCCGCCTTCGGCCGCTCCTTCTGCCACCGCTGGATCGCTTCGGTCAGATCGAGATCGGGGAGCAGGTTGATCGTCACCGGATCGCCCGGCTCCCAATAGTTTGAAATTTGCAAAACGGCGGGGCCGCTCAACCCCTGATGGGTAAAAAGGATCGCCTCCCGGAAGGTCCGGTCGCGGCAGGAGACCTGCGCCTCCGCGGCGGTTCCGGCGAGGCCGTGGATCTCTTCCAGATCGCGAGGGTTGAGGGTCAAGGAGACGAGGCCGGGCCGGCAGGGCAACACCGGGAGACCGAACTGTTTCGCCACCCGATATCCGAAGTCGGTCGCCCCGATCTTCGGGAGCGACAGCCCCCCCGTGGCGATCACCAGCGATTCGCTCTCGTAACTTCCGAGGCTGGTTTGAAGGGTAAAACGGTTGGGTCCGATGCTTTTCCGCTCGATTTTTTCTACCGAGCAATTTGTCCGGATCTGCACCCCGCCGAGGCGGCACTCTTCCAGCAACAGGTGGACGATCTGAACCGCTTTCCCGTCGCAGAAAAGCTGGCCCAACTTTTTCTCGTGATAGGGAATGCCATGTTTTTCGACCAGCGCGATAAAGTCGGCCGGCCTGTAGCGGCTGAGGGCCGACTTGCAGAAGTGCGGGTTGGCGGAGAGGTAATGGTCCGCCTCCACGTGCAGATTGGTGAAGTTGCAGCGTCCCCCGCCGGAGATCAAAATTTTCTTCCCCACGCGGTCGGCCCGTTCCAAAAGCAGGACCCGGCGCCCCCGCCGGCCCGCGGTCAGGGCGCACATCAACCCCGCGGCGCCGCCGCCGATGATGATGACATCAAACTGTTCCGAATGATTCATGGAGGACCGGGTTCAACATGGGAATGGCTGAAGCCGAATGGGGGGAGTGTAACAATTTCGAGAGCAAAGATAAAGAAGCGTCGGATGGATGATGTTGGTAGGGGGCGGCCCCCTGTGGCCGCCCGCATTGACCCATCTTGGTTTGAGGCAGGGCAGGCACAGGGGCCTGCCCCTAGGAATCGATCAATTCCAAAACATTTTCAGGGGGGCGGCCGAGCGCCGCTTTCGTCGGAGTGATGACGATCGGCCGTTCGATCAAAATCGGGTTCTCCACCATCAGCTTGATCCACTCCGCATCCGGCCGTTTATCCGAGGCCTTAATGCCTAAGTCCTTCGCGACCGGCTCTTTGAAGCGGATCAACTGCTTCGGCTCGATCCCGAGTTTCTTCACGATCTCCGAAAGCTCTTTTTGCGTCGGCGGCGTTTGAAGATAGAGAACGATCTTCGGCGTAATCCCCCGGTCGGTGAGAAGCTGGAGGGTTTCTCGGCTCTTGGTGCATTTAGGGTTGTGAAAGATTGAAAGGTTCATGAGTGCTCCATTTCAAAGATATTGATGCTTTAATATATGGTC
>SCUR01000529.1 GCA_004297235.1 Candidatus Manganitrophaceae bacterium
TGCATTCACGGGTTTCACCGCCTTATCGGTACTTATAGCAACAACTTTTTCGACCTCCTCCTCCAGGGCCGCCTGAATGACATTCTGCGCGCCCGTAATATTTGTCTGGACAGCCTCCCAAACATGATACTCACACAAGGGAACCTGCTTCAGAGCCGCGGCATGAAAAACCATATCAATTCCCCTCATTGCTTCTCTGACGCTGTTCGGGTTTCGCACGTCCCCGATGACAAAGTTCATAGAGGCGTTCTTGGGATACTGCTGAACCATTCCATATTCTTCGCTCATCCTAACCTGCTTGTCCTCATCCCGACTGAAGATGCGTATTTCGGCCGGACCTTCTTTCAGTAATCGATCGACGATCTGATGGCCAAACGAGCCGGTGCCCCCGGTCACCAAGATGCGCTTACCTGAAAACAAACCTTTGCGTTTCGGCTTCCCTGCCATAGAATCTCCCTAAATCCACCGAAGTTGATAGAGCCGATACTTCAAAGAAAAAGGGCAGATCGATGTGGCCTTTCTGATGGCCTCTCTAGCCCCTCCCCTGTCGCCTGCCTTCCACCGCCCTTTGGCAAGGCGATAATAGCGGTAGGCTATCCGATGCGCGATTCGTCGCATCCCCAGCAGATCCCGGGACTCTGGAAACTCCCGAAGCAGTTTTTCAATCACCCTGATATTTTCCAACAAACGAAGCTCCTGATTCCGACCGATGTTTCCTTCATGCTTGCGATAGAGAAAGACCACTCGATCCAGATAGGTGACGGGATAACGCATAAACAGCCTAAATGCCAGGTCTAGATCCATACAGATGTGTAGGTTTTCGTCGAGCCCACCGATAGCCTCCAGGTACTCCCTCGAGATAAGGGCCGCTTGAAGACGCACGATGCTCTTGTCAAAAAGATCCACGAGCTTCACCCCTTGCTGAGCCAGGCGACGAGACTTTCCCTCTGGGATAATGGTCTCGCGGTTATGCTCCGGGCCTCCCAAATAAGCCCCGTTGCCAAAGACCATACCCAAGCCTGGATTTTTATCAGCAAAACCGAAGAGGGCTTCAAGATGATCAGCGGTACAGAGATCATCTGAATCCTGTATGGAAATCCATCGCCCTCGGGCTTGACGAATCCCCAGATTACGTGCTGCAGAAGGGCCCCGGTTCTCGTGGTAAAAGGACCGGACTCGGTCGCCGTAGGACCTTAAGACTTCTCGGGTTTCATCTGTGGAACCGTCATCCACGACAATTAACTCAAAATCCCGGAAGCGCTGCTTAAGAACACTCTCAATGGTCTCAGGAAGGAAGCGAGCTCGATTGTAGGTTGCAATAACGACCGACACTTTGGGATGGTCCTCCATACGGATCTAAATGCTAACCCCGATCTGACAAAAATAGTCAAGCCATGTGCGATCCTGGGCCAGACGTTTCACCAGTCGCCGACATCTTGGTCTCAGGTCCGTAACTACACTAAGGGTGAGTTACTGATTCATGGCACAAACAGCTCTTGCCCGCCATCTGATGCTCGCCAGCGATGATTTCTTGGACCAATTAATGTCGGATCGGGGCTAATTTCCTTTTGAAGAATTTGCGGTCTTGACCGGGCGCATCTTACCGACCAAGTAACCCCAATATTTCATAATCCGGCCTTCCGTCTTATAAGCCTTCTGGCTTTTTCCAACAAGTTTGTAAAAACCAAAACGGAGACAGTTCGCAATGAGATTAGGAAGCACGTTAAATGCAATGGAATCCCTGCGATAGATGCTCCGGCTGATTCCTTTACGCAATTGGGTTGTTCGGTTGTATTCTCTTCCATAACGCTCAGGATTGAGCTCGTGGTAGACGATAGCATGTGGAGTGTAGCCGATCTTAAAACCAGCCTTTCGGATTCGAATCGAGTACTCCGTATCCTCGCTGAAACCAGACGCCCCCGGTCCCAGACGCGTATCAAAATGGCCTACCGTTTCATAAACCTCCCGCTTGAAGGACATATTGGTTCCCGTGAGGCCACGAATTTCACGAACCTCCTCACCGTAATCAATGATCGGGAGTATAACAT
>SCUR01000530.1 GCA_004297235.1 Candidatus Manganitrophaceae bacterium
CCACACGGTCGCCGCGCAGGCTGTCGCGTCTCGGGGAAAAGTACTCAGCAAAAAAGGTGATGAGATGGAAGCGAAAGTGGTGCTGCTCATCCCCGCTGAACGCTATGAGACCTTCTCCCAATCGCTCCAATCGCTCGGATTGGTCAAAGATATTTCCGAGAAGCAGCCCCCCTCCGAGGGATCTCTAAAGATCGAAGTGGTGATCGAATAAAGACCCGCGGTCCCTTTTTACCTCCCGGTGTTTGCCCCATTGCATCCGAGCCAAAACTAGAATGCCCTAAGCAGGTTTTGTCTTCTTGATTTCCTCCTCGAGCGGAGGAACACGACTGCGGGAATCCGGACCGCACGCCCCATTTGTCTTTCGAAAGGAATGGGAGCAATCGACGGAAACGGGAAGCGGTAGATGCGAAGAGTCTGTTCGATCGGTTTGGTTTTTTATCTTCTTTATCTCGGGGCGGTGACCCTCGCCCCTTTCGATTTCCAATTCGGCTCCCAGCTTCACCGGTGGGAGAGATCGATCGCGCTTTCCCCTCCCAACGTGGCGGCCAACATTCTCCTCTTCATCCCGTTGGGAGGACTGCTCTATGGCCTCCTTCCGGCCGGGCGGAAGGAGCCTCGTCTGATCGGGGTTCTTCTTTTCTCCGGAGTGGTCAGTCTCACTGTGGAAAGCCTGCAGCTCTTTCTGCCGGAGCGGTTTTCCTCGTTCAGCGACCTGCTGGTCAATACGATTGGAGGCGGGGTTGGATTTCTGTTGTTCAAAGCGATGGAGGCATACGCCCGTTTTCTTCACGGGCGGCTCCCTTCTCGTCCCGGCCCTTGCGATCCTCATGGGAGCACTGATTGGATGGTTCACGCAGGGAAGCCGGCCCGATTTTTCTGAGGATTGAGACGAGCAGCGGAACGGATCGGATCGGTCGCGGCCTATCTTCTTCTTTCGAGTCAATAAAGAAGCGCCTACAAGTGAAGGGTTCCCTGGAAGATCGTGACCGCCTTACCGCCGAGTTGAACACGATCCCCCGCCAAACGGACGCGGATCACCCCTCCTCGTGCGGAGGCTTGATAAGCCAAGAAGGCATTCTTGCCGAGCCGTTCCCCCCAAAAAGGGCCGAGGCCGCAATGGGCCGATCCGGTAACCGGATCTTCGTTGATTCCGGCGCGGGGGGCGAAAGCGCGTGAGACAAAGTCAAACCGGTCCGAATCCGACCGGCTCGTCACGATCACTCCGCGACAGGGCACCGTCGCGAGCAGCGCAAAATCAGGTTTTATCTCTCGAAGTTTTGCTTCCGATTCAACTTCGATCAGATAGTCGAAGCGATTCTGGCCGATATACTTCGGCGTGATTCCCAGCGCTGTTTGGAGGGCGGGAAGAGCGGGCGCCTCCGTGGGAGGCTCGGCGGGAAAATCGAGCTCGATCCATTCCCCCTTCTTCTCTGCGGAGAGCAGTCCGCTCTTCGTCTGAAAGCGGGCTTGCGCCGACGGCTCTAAAACGCCCCATTCCCAGAGCATGTGAGCGGCGGCGAGTGTGGCATGGCCGCAGAGATCGACTTCGATCGTCGGGGTGAACCAGCGGAGATGAAACGTTTCTCCCTCCCGCAGGAGAAAGGCGGTTTCGGAGAGATTCATCTCCCGGGCGACCTGTTGCATCCAGCCGGCTTCCTTCGGCCGGTCCAGTAGACAGACTGCCGCGGGATTCCCGGAGAAGGGCTGATCGGTAAAGGCATCGACCTGAGCGATTGGAATTCCCATTGTTTCCTTTTGCCTCGTTTGAAGGGCGCCGCCGTCGTTTCGATTCAGGGTCACTCTATCGAAACAATGCAAGCGGATCAATACAAAAGTGTCGAGCAAACAGAAAAACCGGTCTTCCGAAAGGCGTTTCGCTCGGACCGGAAGCAATGCGTCCCCTGATGATTCCATGAATAAAAAGACGTTTCGTTTGTTGCGCTTTCTCCGATTCTCGGATACATTTACTGTCATGAAGGAAGCTTCTTTTACGAAAAAACGCCTGGGCGATCTTCTCTGCAGCGCCGGCCTGATCACCGAAACCGATCTTCAAATGGCGATCGAGGAGCAGAAGCGGACCGGCAAGCGGATGGGGATCACCCTGATCGAGCTGAAGCTGGTGACCGAATTTGACATCGCCAATACCCTCGCCAATCAGCTCGGCATCCAGTATGTCTCGCTGGAGACGACCCCGATCGAGCCGGAGGCCATTGAAATTGTCCCTGAAAACCTGGCCCGGAAATACCTTTGTGTTCCGATGAACGTGGACAAAAGACAGCTCTCCGTGGCGATGGTCGATCCGCTCGATTATGAATGCATCAAGGATATCGGCTTCAATACCAACCTGGAAGTCAAACCGCTGATCTCCACCCGAAAAGAGATCCTCAAGGCGATTGAACAGCACTACCACTTGGACGACTCGGTGGAGAATATTGTCGAGGAGACGGCCGATGCCTTCAAGGATTCCTACCTTGAAATCGTCCCGGTCATCTCCCAGGCGGAGATGGCCCCCTCCGAGGATCTCAGGGACAAGAGCCAGATGGCGCCGATTATCCGGCTCTTTAACCTGATCCTCCTTAAGGCGATGAAGGCGCGGGCGAGCGACATCCATATCGATTCGCAACGAAATAAAGTTTCCGTCCGGTTCAGGATCGACGGGATTTTAAAAGAAGAGATGAGCCTTCCAAAATGGGTCCAGGGGGCGGTTATCTCCCGGATTAAGATCCTCGCCTGCCTCGATATCTCCGAGCGTCGTCTTCCTCAGGACGGGGCGATCCGCGTGAGGCTCGACAACCACGATATCGACCTTCGGATCGCCACCCTTCCGACGCAGTACGGAGAAAAGGTGGTGATCCGAATCCTGGATCAGTCGGCGACCCCGGTCAATCTGGAGACCTTGGGGCTTTCCGACAAGGATTACCAGTTGCTGGTCCAATTTGCCCAAAAGCGGCAAGGGATCCTGCTCGTCACCGGACCGACCGGGAGCGGGAAGACGTCGACTCTTTACTCTTTCATTAATCAGATCCGCTCTGAAGAGATCAACATCATGACGGTGGAAGATCCGATCGAGTACAACATCGAGGGGCTGAATCAGATCCAGGTGAAGCCCGATATCGGATTGACCTTTGCGAATTGTCTTCGATCGATCCTCCGGCAGGACCCGAACGTCGTCCTGGTCGGGGAGATCCGGGATCTGGAGACGGCGGAAATCGCCTTTCGAGCGGCGATGACCGGCCACTTCGTCATCAGCACCATCCACACCAACGACGCCATTTCGACCATCGTCCGGCTGCTCGACATGGGGATTCCCAGATACATCATCTCCAGCTCTCTGGTGGGAATCGTCGCCCAGCGGCTCGTCCGGAAGATCTGCTCGAAATGCAAGGAGGCGGTTCCGGTTTCGGAGGAGGGGGTTCGGAGGTTGAGCAAGCAGGCCGTTCGCTCGGCCCTTCCCGAATCGTATCGAGGGAAGGGATGCGGCCATTGCAACTTTACCGGCTTTCGGGGCCGCACCGGCATCTTTGAAATCCTTCCCTTCGGCTCAAAGATCAAAGACATCATCGCCTCCGGCGGAACGGAGGAGGAGATCCGCCTTGCGGTCGAGGGGCAAGGGATCACCGCGATGGGAGAAGATGGGTTGGCGAAAGTCAAAGCGGGGATCACCACCTTGGAAGAGGTGCTCCGGGTCATCGAGGTGGAAGAAGAGATTCGCGTTTTATGTCCCGGATGCGAGAAGGCGATCCATCTCGACTTTGTGGTCTGCCCCCACTGCCGTTACGAGATCCGATCGAATTGCTCCGACTGCAAGCGCCATCTGCAGTCCGAATGGTTGATCTGCCCCTATTGCAAAAAGGAGCGGTAGTCTCCGCTCGCCGCGCTTCCGTCCGAACGTAAGAAGGGCCAACTTCCCGTTGGCCCTTCTTTTTTTCTCTACTTCCGATGGGGTTTCGGAATCGGCGCCGGTGTCTCAGGCCGCTTTTTCGATCTCGACGGTCAGCTCGATCTGCCGCAGGACGACGGCGACATGCTCGCAGCGCTCCAGCGGGCCGGTAAAGCAGACCGCTCGGCCTTGGGTGTGCGCCTCCAGGGTGATCTCGACGGCGCGTTCGAGCGAGATCCCGGTCGCTTTCTGGACCTGAAGAATGACTTCATCGAAGCTATGAAAGTCGTCATTGTAAAGAAGGACGTTCCAAGGCGGATCGACCCGGGTCGCCTCCTCTGTGACGGTTTCGACTTCAGGACGGTCGAGAACGTCGGTCCCCATATCAACCCTTTGCCATGAGCTGTTCCCGGATCGCTTCCCATTCGGTGAGCGGCTGCGAACAGGTGAAGTTTCGGCAGATGTAGACGGTCGGTTTTCCGTCGAGCATTTTCTTCCCCTTCACCGGATCGGGGAGGGGGACTTCCTCGGCTCGATCGGGATCGGCCTGGAAGAGAATTTTATTTGGAAGATAAAGCCGCTGAATCTTTGAGAGAAGCTGTTCCGTCTCGGGGGAGGCCGCTTTCCCGATGACGACAATCTCTTTCGGTTTCCGCAGGTAGATGTCGGCGACGGCGATCATATTGCCGGTGGCAAAGACGTTCTCCTCCATCGATTCGGAAAAGAACTGGAGTGTCTTCTCGGCTTTTTCGTAGTAAGAAGCCTCTCCGGTGATGTAGAACAGTCTCAGGAGACTCTGTGCGGCGACGGCATTCCCGGAAGGGATCGATTGGTCGATCGAGGACTTGTACCGGGCGATCAGCGATTCATGGTCCTTCGAGGTGAAGAAGAAGCCTCCTTGGGCCTCGTCCCAGAACTGGTCGATCAAGCGGGCCGTGAGGCGCCGGGCGCGATCGAGCGCTGTTGCATCGGCGGCGGCCTCGTAGAGGTCGAGCAGCGCGTCGATGACAA
>SCUR01000531.1 GCA_004297235.1 Candidatus Manganitrophaceae bacterium
GACGATCCACAAGGCAAACGGGCTGGAGTTCGACACCGTCTTCATGGTCGGCCTGATCGACGGGAAGTTTCCGAGCCGGGAGCGGAGCGACCGCATTGAGCTGCCGGTGGAGCTGATTCAGGAGGAGCTTCCGCAGGGGGATTTCCACATTCAGGAAGAGCGGCGGCTATTCTATGTCGGGATGACCCGCGCGCGCCGGCGGCTTTATCTCACCAGCGCCCGCGACATCGGCGGGGTCCGCGAGCGGAAGGTGAGCCCCTTTGTTTTAGAGGCGCTCAATCTTCCAATCCAGGCGGTCCCTACGACGAAGGCATCGGCCCTAGAGGCGATCGCCCGGCACGGCGCGGTGGAGCAGCCCGATCTTTTCACCCGCCGCGCCCCCGCCTTGGACGAGCCGCTTTACCTAACCCACTATCAGATCGACGATTATTCAACCTGCCCGCTCAAGTACAAGTACACTCACATTCTTCGGGTCCCGATCTATCAGCATCACGCCGTTCTCTACGGAAACGCGATGCATCAGGCGGTGGCGGCGTATCTCTCGGCGAAGATGACCGATCAAACCATTCCATTCGAGGAAATCCTCATCGTGTTCAACCGGGCCTGGCGGAGCGAGGGGTTCCTCAGCCGCCAGCATGAGGAGCAACGTCTTGCCGCGGGCCACGCGGCGCTCCGGCGGTTCTATGACGAGCAGGAGCGGGGAGGCCGGAAGCCGACCTACATTGAGAAGGAGTTTTCATTTACCTTCGAGGGCAACCGGATTGCGGGGCGGTGGGACCGGGTCGATGAGACTCAGGATGGCGGGGTGATCATCGATTACAAAACGGCCGAGGTTCATGATCAAAAAGCGGCCGATAAAAAGGCGAAAGAAAATCCGCAGCTGACCCTGTATGCCTGGGCCTATCGGGAGCGGTTTGGGACGTTGCCGGTGCGGGTGGAGCTGCATTTTTTGGATTCGGGGTTTGTCGGAACGGCGGTCCGGAAAGAGAAAGAGATCGAGAAGATGCAGGAGAAGATCCGCGTCGTCGCGGAGGGGATTCGGAAGGAAGATTTCGAGGCCCGCCCAACCTATATTGCTTGCCAGTATTGCGCCTACCAGGATATCTGCCCGAACACCGCGGGAGCGGAGTAGGCGGATTGAGAAGATCAGGCGCTTTCCCGATTAAACATTCGGGAGTGATGTCCTAAAATCTATAATGAGTCACTACTTAAAACAGGTTGACTTTTTGTAGCCCTCCAGAATACATTAATTGGGCATATTTGATTATAAAACAGGAGGGATCGATGATGAAAAAAAGTTTCGGTTTGGTCAGTCTGTTTGTTTTGTTGATGGGGCTCACTGGTATTGGTTCCGCCGGGCAGATCACGGGGGAGATCGTTAAGATCGACGGCGAGATGGTTTCCGTAAAAGACAGCTCAGGAAAAGTTCAGCAGATCCATGTTGATCCGAAAGGAACAAAGAAATCGGGTGACCTCAAGGTAGGAGCCAAGGTGAAGGCGGATGTCCAGGACAATGGACATGCCAATTCGGTTGAGGTTGAGAAAAAGTAACCTGGATCATCTATTAAATTGATGGGCGCCCTCTCTTCCGTCTCCGGGTGGAGGGGAGGGGGATCATCCGCAATTTAGCAAAATCTCCTCAGGGAAGGGAACCCCGCTCCAATATTTTCATCCCCGCGTTCCGCGTCAATCCTTCGCATATCTTACGCTGTCGGTTCCAGACAGCTAAACAAATTTTCACATTGAAGCATGTCCCTTCTAGGGCCGCAGCAACACCTTCAACACCCCACGCTCCGCCGCTTTCCGAAACGCCTCTTTTCCTTTCTTCAACGGAAAGACCTCCGTAATCAACGGATAAACATCGACCTTCTTTTGAGCGAGCGCTTCCAGCGCCGGTTGGAACGGCCCGCAGCGGGAGCCGATCAACGTGACCTCGTCGATGACCACTTTGGCGAGATCGACTTTGGGGCGGCCGGCGCAGGTCGTCTTCAGAACGATCGTTCCTTGGGGGCGGACCAGTTGTTGGGCGAGGTCGAAGCCTTTCGAGGAGCCGGTGGCGTCGATGACGATGTCGGAGAGATGTTGGAGAGGAGCGGTCTGATCGAGGGAGAGCGACGGAACGTCCCAGCGATCCAAGAGCGCCTTGCGTTCGGCGTGGCGGCCGACCACGACCAGCCGGCAGCGATCTTTCAGAACTTGTGCGATCAGAAGCCCAAGCTTGCCGTCGCCGAGGAGCGTCACGCGATCTTCGGAGCGAATCGAAATCTGCTCGGTGATCCGAAAGGCGGCGGCCAGCGGTTCGGTGAAGACCGCCTCTTCGTCGGTGAGATTTTCCGGAACCGGGTGGAGGTTTTGGACCGGCAGGGAGAGCTGTTCTGCGAAGCTGCCGTCTCGCCCAAGGATACCAAGAACGGTCCGATGGGAGCAGTGGTTTCGCATGTTTCGGACGCAGAAGCAGCATTCGCCGCAGGCGGCGTTGATCTCGCCGACCACCCTTCTCCCGATCCAGTTCGGATCGGGGGCCGCTTCGACCACGCCGACGAACTCGTGGCCGAGGACCCCTTCAAAACCCATGTAGCCCTTCGCAATCTCCAGGTCGGTGCTGCAGATTCCAGCGAGGGAAACGCGGATGCGGGCTTCGTTTGATTCCGAGGGAGGCGGAAGGTTTTTGCGGAGGGTCAGGGTTTTCTTAAAGGAGAGTCCCTGCATCGATCACAAATAGAGCCCTTGGTACGGGTTCCCCTTGTCCGGCTCGCCGGAAACCTTGATCGTGCCGAAGCGCTGCTCATAACGCTGGATGTTTTCCTGAAGGGCCGCCAGAAAGCGTTTGGCGTGGGCGGGGCTGGTGATGATGCGCGATCGCACCTTCGCCTTCGGCGCTTGCGGCTGAATGTAAATGAAGTCCATGACAAATTCCGTCTCGCTGTGGGTCAACAGGGCGAGGTTCGTATAGACTCCCTGAGAGGTGGCATCGTCGATTTCGACCTGAACTTGAACAGGGGGCTGCGATTGTTGTCCGTTCGACATGAATGCGTCCTTATTTTAAAAGTTGTTTTAATCGAATAAAGCGGGTCGGGCCAGCTCTTCCTTTGGTAAGGCGACCTTCACCTTCGGGTCCGCGATCTTTGCATCCGCGCTGTCGTGATCGATCGTGACGAGGCGGTCGCCGAGCCGGTCAAGCTTCTTGGAGGCCTCTTCATATTTTCCGCGCGTGTTGGAGAGGTGCTTCCCGATGACGTCGAAGTCTTCCTTGAATTTGAAGAAGTCCCCCGAGAGCCGCTGCAGGCGCTGGTGGATCTCCTGCGCCGACTTCTCGATCCGCAACCCCCGAAAGCCGAGGACAATCGCTTGAAGATAAGCGTAGAACGAATTAGGGGAGACAGGGATCACCCGCTTCGAGAGAGCATAGCTGCAGAGGCTCTTGTCGTCGCCGAACGCTTCATCCTTGATGATCGTTTCGTAATATACATTCTCGGCGGGAATATACATCAGCGCGAAGTCGTAGGTTCCCTCGTCGGGGAGGATATATTTCGCCGCGATCGCGTCGATGTGCTTTTTCACATCGGTGAGAAACCGCTTCCGATGGGCCTTCTTCTCCTCCTCGGCGGCGGTTTCGATCATCTTCTTGAAATTTTCGAGCGGAAACTTGGAGTCGACCGAGACCAGCCCCGGTCCCAGCGTAATCACGGCATCGACCGCTTCATTGCTCTTAAAACGATACTGCAGGCTGAAATGGGTCGGCGGGAGGACCTGGGCGAGGAGCTCGCCTAAAAAAAGCTCGCCGAGGCTGCCGCGCAGCTTGGGGGCGCGGAGGATCTCCTGCAATGAAGAGATATCTTTCCCGACCTCATAGACCTGCTGGGTCGCTTTGGTGAGCTCTCCGAGGTTTTGCTTCACCTCGCCGACGACGCGGGCCGCGTTATCGAGACGGGTGCCGATCTGGCCGGTGGCCGAGGTGAGCTGCTGATTCACCGATTGAAGTTGGGAATTGACCTGGGTCGTGATCTGAGAAAGCTGCTGCTGCACGACCTGGGTGTTGGTGGCCAGCGCTTCTGAGAGCTGCTGGCGCAGCTGATCGACCTGCTGCTGCATCACCAGCATCCCGGCGTCCGGCCCTTGCACCGGCGGCTTGAAGGAGCGGACGAGGAGCACCAGAAGAAGAATCACCAAGACCCCGAGGAGAACGAGAATCCCCATTTCCATGAAGCGCCGCTCCTGTTCGGTATTTCGTTCATTAGTACCGAATTGGGGGGAGGAAGTCAAACGAAATTTGTGGATAAGGGGCGGCGTTTCACCGGAACACCTCTACATATGGTATATTTTCGACAATTTCTTTACAACACCTTTTCCCTGTGTTACCTTTCACGCATGAATAAAAAGACGGTCATCTGGGCCCACCGCGGCGCCTCCGGCCATGCACCGGAGAATACCCTTGTTGCTTTCGAGAAGGCGATGGCGATGGGGGCCGACGGCATTGAGTGCGATCTGCGCGAGAGCCGGGAGGGAGATCTGGTCGTCTTTCACGATCCGACCGTCAAGCGACTCACCGGGCAGAGCGGGCGGGTGGTCGATCTGACCCTCTCCGAGTTGAAGCGGCTCGACATCGGGAGCTGGTTCGCTCCTTCCTTTGCGGGGCAGACGGTCCTTACGGCGGCGGAGCTGATCGATAAAGTCCCGCCCCCCTTCCTGCTGAACCTGGAGATCAAGGCGGCTTCTCCTCAGAAGGTCGTCGATCTGATCCAAAAGAAAGGAACGGCCGATCGGGTCATCGTCTCGTCGTTCGACCATATCCTCCTCAAAAAAGTCCGAAGCCTCCACCCTACCCTTCCGATCGGCTGCCTGGTCGACCGAGAGCCGTTGAAAAAGATCGTGCCGGAGGCCCGTCGCCTGGAGGCGGTCTCCATCCATTTCCCTTCTAAACGGGTGACTTCGGAGCTGGTTCAACAGACGCATCAGGCGGGATTTAAGGTTTATGTCTACACCGTCAATGACCCCGCTCAGATGACCTCTTTGATCGATTTCGGCGTCGACGGCCTCTTTACCAATTACCCCGATCGACTGGCCGAGATACTAAGTAAAAAGAAGGAGTAAGCGGGCTTTCTTCCCCTAAAATCGTACTTGCGGATCGGCTTCCGGCGGTGTTATCATCAATCATTGTCTTTGGAGACTTCGACGTTGTCCAAGGCTTTTGAGCCTCCACCTGATCCATCGAAAGAGGAGCCCATTCAGAAAAAGAGCCACGCGATCCGGGGCACCCTGATTCAAGAGGGTCTTTTTAAGCCCGAAGGGGCTACAGCGGCCGGAAACGACCTCTGGAGGATCGCCACCGAGCCATATTGGATTACAAAAGAGGAGTTGGATTTTCTAGAAACGCTTGGAAACCAGCTCCTTTCTTTTTACCAGGCGGCCAATCGGCTCTACCTCGACAGTGTTCATGGGAAAGTTCCCCATTGGGTCGCCGATTATCTCGACCAGGGAAAACCGGAAACGGTTGTCGAATATGGCCGGATGAACCGGTTTAAACAAGATCTGCCGGGGATTATCCGGCCCGATCTGATCCCGACCGAAGAGGGGATGATCGCCACGGAGCTCGATGCCGTTCCGGGCGGCATGGGGCTGACGGCGGGGCTTTCGGTCGTTTATGCGGGGCAAGGGGAGCTTCCGGTCGGATCGACCGACGGCATGGTGGCCGGGTTCGAATGGATGATCCGGTCCCAGGCCGCCGAAGAGAATCCGCTTTTGGCGATCATCGTCTCCGATGAGTCGAAAGATTACCGTCCCGAGATGGAGTGGCTGGGACGGGCGCTCAACCGGCGGGGGCTTCGGACGCGGGTGCTTCATCCGAGAGAGGTCCACTTTACCGAGGAAGGTCTCTGGGCCGACATGGAGGGAAAGCGGGAGCGGATCGATATCCTCTACCGTTTTTTCGAGCTCTTCGATCTGAAAAACATCCCGAAGTCGGAGCTGATCCTTTACGCCGCCAAGAAGAAGCTCGTTGCCCTGACGCCGCCGCCGAAGGCGTTCCTGGAAGAGAAAAGCCTCTTCGCCCTATTCCATCACCCGGTGCTGAAAGAGTTTTGGCTTCGGCATTTGGGAGAGGCGACCGTGGCCCAGCTCCGGCGGATCTTTCCGAAAACCTGGATCATCGATCCGCGCGAAGTGCCGCCCCATGCAATCATCCCCGACCTCACGCTCGAAGGACAGCCGGTCACCGACTTTCGGCAGCTCGGGGGGGCGACGCAGAAGGAGCGGCAGCTGATCATCAAGCCGTCCGGTTTTTCGGAGCTCGCCTGGGGAAGCCGAGGGGTGGTTGCGGGCCACGATCATCCGGAAGAAGAATGGAAAGGGGCGATCGATCGGGCGCTGCAGAGTTTCCCGACGACGCCGTACATTCTTCAGAAATTCCACAAAGGGAGGAAGGGGATGGTCCGCTATTATGATTTCGAAGGGGAGCGGGTCGTCTCGATGGAAGGACGGGCGCGGCTTTCGCCCTATTATTTCGTCGATGGAAAAGAGGCGAAGCTCGGCGGGATTCTGGCCACCGTTGTTTCCACCGAGAAAAAGCTGATTCATGGGATGGTCGACGCGGTCATCGCGCCCTGCGCGGTCGCACCATAGAAAGGAAAAGCTAGCCCGGCAATGGAAAAAATGAAATTGTATGACCTGGATTCCTGTCCTTATTGTCGGATGGTGCGGGATAAACTAGAGGAGCTTGGACTGGAATACGAGAA
The DNA here is from genome assembly GCA_004297235.1 of Candidatus Manganitrophaceae bacterium. Taxonomy (GTDB): domain Bacteria; phylum Nitrospirota; class Nitrospiria; order SBBL01; family Manganitrophaceae; genus Manganitrophus. The sequence continues at coordinate 6,732 of SCUR01000531.1, forward strand.
GATCGCCGTTCCTTCCTATCGGCCGAACCGGAAGGAGGTCTTCGAGGTCTCGGGCCAATATTTGGTGCCGGTGCTGGTCGACGGGGATGTCGTCCTGGATGATGAGGATGAAATCATCGTCTACCTGGAGAAAAAATACGGACAGCAGCCCTGACGAAGGGCGGGCCTTTCTATCTTAATGAGAGGGGAGTAATCGCTGTGGAGCAATGGCAAAAAGATATTAAAGAGAGTATCGATGACGTCGAAACGCTCGAAAAAGTCCTCGGCGTTCCCGCGGAGGAGGTTCGCCAAATCGTCGAGCAATATCCGATGCGGATTACCCCGCAGGTCTTAAAGCTGATCAGGGAGAAGGGGGATTCCATCTGGAAGCAGGTCGTTCCGACCGCGGAGGAAGATCACCCCGACGCCGCCTGCGATTCCGAAGATCCGCTTCATGAAGAAAAGGACAGCCCGGTGCCGAACCTGGTCCACCGGTATCCGGATCGGGTGCTCCTCGTCATCACGAATCAATGCCCGATCTACTGCCGGTTCTGCACCCGGAAGCGGTTCGTCGGATCGCCCGGCACGCTGACGCCCGAGAATCTCAAGCAGGTGGTCGATTATATCTCGGCCCATACGGAGATCCGCGACATTATCCTCTCCGGCGGCGACCCGCTGATGGTGGTCGACATGCTCCTGGAGCGGGTGTTGAAGGCGCTTCGGGCGATCCCGCATCTGGAGATCATCCGGATCGGGACCCGTGTCCCGGGCACCCTCCCTTCCCGGATCACCGAGAACCTTTGCGCCATGCTCAAGAAGTATCACCCACTTTATATGAATCTTCATTTCAATCATCCCGACGAAATCACCCCCGAGGTCGCCAAGGCCTGCGGGATGCTGGCCGATGCCGGGATTCCGCTCGGCAGCCAGACCGTCTTGCTGGAGGGGGTGAACGACGATCCGGAGGTGATGAAACGACTGATGCAGAAGCTCCTCTCCATCCGGGTGAAGCCGTACTACATCTACCAAGCCGACCTGGTGAAGGGGACGCACCACTTCCGAACCCGCGTGGAGAAGGGATTGAAGATCATTTCGGCGCTTCGCGGCCACACCTCCGGGATGGCCGTGCCGCACTATGTCATCGACGCCCCCGGCGGAGGAGGGAAGGTGGCGATCCTCCCGCAGGACACCCTCCTCTACCTCGACGACGATCAGGCCGTTGTAAAGAACTACGAGGAGAAGACCTTCAAATACCCCCAGCCGAACGTTCCCAAGGAGGTGAACAAGGGCGCGGCATCGTTCTGGGTGGTTCCGCATGATACGGATTGATTCAGAAGCGATTCGGTGAGAACGGATTGGATCGGGACGGGATTCCCTCATCCGTCTCCGCCGGATCCTTCTTTTTTCTTCATCCCGTCACCTTTTCATTGCAAGCATTCCCCATTTGTGGTAGCGTACTTCCAATTGAACACATTATATGGGGCGCTTAGCAGGAGGGATCGATGATCAAGAGCGATCGGTGGATTCGGAAGATGGCCAAAGAGCATGGGATGATCCAGCCGTATGAGGAGAAGCAGGTCCGCGCGGGGAGTATTTCCTATGGGGTCTCCTCTTATGGCTATGATATCCGGATTGCCAATGAGTTTAAGATCTTCACCAATATCAACAATACGATCGTCGATCCAAAGGAATTCGACACCAAATCGTTCGTCGACTTCAAAGGGGATATCTGCGTCATCCCCCCCAACTCTTTCGCGCTGGGGAAGAGCGTCGAATTCTTCCGGATTCCCCGAAACGTCATGACGATCTGCGTCGGAAAGTCGACCTACGCCCGCTGCGGCATCATCACCAATGTCACCCCGTTCGAGCCGGAGTGGGAAGGGTTCGTCACCCTGGAGATCTCCAATACCACGCCGCTTCCGGCAAAGATCTATGCGAACGAGGGGATCGCCCAGGTTCTCTTTTTCGAGTCGGATGAGCCGTGCGAGATCTCCTACGCCGACAAGAAGGGGAAATATCAATCTCAAGTCGGGATCACGCTTCCCAAGATCTAGGTTATAGAAATGAATCTCTTTGCCATGAGAAAACCGGAGGGGACTGTGAGGAAAAAACCGTTTGCGACCGACATGAAGACCCTCGAACGCGAAACCGAGGTCTCGTTTTACAAGAGCAGCGGTCCGGGCGGACAGAAGAAAAATAAAACCGAATCGGCCGTCCGCCTCCACCATCCCCCTTCCGGGCTGATCGTCATCGCGACGGAGCAGCGCTCCCAAGCATTGAACCGCGCCCTCGCCTTTCGACGGCTCCAACGGCGGTTGGCGACGCTCAACCGGGTTCCAAAGCCGCGGGTGAAGAGCCGGCCCCCCAAAGAGGCGAAGGAAAGAATGCTCGCGGCGAAGAAAAAGCTCGCCGAAAAGAAACAGCTGCGCCAGTCGAAAGCAATCTCCCCGGAATAAACCAACCCGCTCCTTTTTTAATCTGTCGGATCCCTAAACGAATTTCTGCGTCATGATTTTGTGGCCCGGCCGAACTCTTCCTTATCGAAGAATCGGTGTTCTTCGTTTTCCGATTCGGACCGCGATGGAGCCGCTAGCGGGGGTCGGAGGGGGGGAGAAAGTAGGGGAAAGGTTTCTTGGGGGCGAGGATCGGGTGGGATTGATCGAGAAGGTTTTTCCCGCACCCGAGGCAATGGGCTCCTTCGACCTTGTTGGCCGATCCGCAATGGCGGCAGTGGCGCGCCATCAGAAAGCGGCATTTCCAGCAAAAGGAGCGATGGTCCCCATTCCGTACGTTGCACTTTGGACAGTCCATACCGAAACTCTACCACAGCGGTATATGACGTCAAATGAGGAATGTCCTTCGTTTTCGGGAAATGAGGAGCAGGGAGGGTCGGGAAAGGGCCTACGGTTGCGAGTCGAGTGTCTTTATCCGGGCGTCGGCCTTTTGGGCCGTCTCGGTATTCGGATACTCCTTCAGAATCCGTTCATAAAGCTGGCGGGCGTGCTTGAAGTTGCGTTGTTGTTCTTCAAATTGCGCGGTGTCGTAAAGCTCTTTGCTCTTGGCTTCGGGATTTCCGCATCCGAACGCCAGCAGGAGGAGGCCGATCGAAAGGGTTTGATTGATCTTCAGGCGCCAGCGCATCGCTTACTCCGTCAATAAGCCGATTTGTTCCATCTCTCCCGTATCTTCGGTCGGCTCTTCGAGGACCAGGAGGCGGCCCGACGCCAGCGTCCGCTCAATCTGCCGGGCTTCCTCTCGCGGCAGCTTTTCGGAGACCCAGATCTCCCGCCCCTCGCGCGACCCGACGAAGGCGCCGCCGTGGAAAGCGACCGCGTTCGAAGGGAGCGCCGTGACCCGCCGGCCCGGCGTGACGATGCCGATCAGATTCAACGGGTCGACCGCCGAGAGAAAGACCGTCTCCGGTTCCGGCGGATGCTGTTTGAGGTGGCGCAGCGCTTCGACCGCCTCCGGGAGGCCATATTGCTCCCCACCGACATCAAGAACGAATCGCCCGCCGCGGATCTCGCCGCGCTGCTCCAGCCTCCGAAGAACCGGCAGAAGTTCATACCAAGCCGGCGCCCCCTCTTCGCGGCCCATCAAATCTCTGAACAGAATGCCGTACCGTTGAAGGAGCTGCCAGGCCCAAGCCTCGGCGCGCTCTTCTATTTCATGTGGGGGCCTGTGCGGCAAAGAAGGAGATGGGTCCTCCACTGCCCCCACACCCCGCGCTTGCGCTGGCAGAGCCGATCGCTCGCTTTCCAACTTCAGGGGCTGAGGTAAAAGCGTCCATCGGCCGCTGCCTCTGGCGCGCGGGGTCCGCTTCCATCCGCGCCGACGGCGGGAGAGGGCGGCCCGTTCCGCGCGGTTCGGATCGGTGAGTGTTCGTACGGCCGAGAAGCCATCGCCGGTGACCAGACCCGCGGCCACCAGCTCCCAGAGGGCGTCATCCACCTGCGTCGGTAGAAGGCGGGTTCCGGCGATGAGATCGGAAACGAATGAAGCGCCCTGCCGACGGAGGGTTTCGAGGACCGTCTTCGCATTTTCGCTGAGGAAGGGCAGTTGCTCCGACGCAGTGCGAAGCCATCCTAAGTCTTCCCGTGCGACGAGCGAAATGGGAAGATTGCGGGTTGCCTGCCGCGGCCGAGACGGCTCTTCTCCGTTTGTTTTTTTCGCGGCGGGCGGGCTCAGCCGCCCCCAGGCGACTTCGCCGTTGAGGCAAAGCTCATCGAGCCAGGTCGGGTTATACCGGGCGATCCGAGAGGGGAGGATGATCCGCTCCCACGCACTGGCTGCGATCTCAAATCCTTGCAGCTGCTCGATGACGGAAAAGAGTCCTTCGCGCCCGTGCAGCTGCGTTTTCGGAAGGAGTCGGTGCCACTGAAGGAGGAATTGAAGGAAGGTTTCCACCGAAGCCGGCTCGATCTGACGCCGCAGCCGGTCGAGTGTCAGGCGATGAATCCTCGCCAGCAATCTGCGCGCGCACCATTCTGTTTTATGTGGGGGCCTGTGCGGCAAAGAAAGAGAAGGGTCCTCCACTGCCCCCACACCCCGCGCTCGGACCGGCAGAGCCGGATCCTCGCTTTCTGCTGCATTCGGCGTGAAGTGGCCGCGCAAAACAAATCCCTCCGCCTCCAGTGCTCCGAGTGCCGATTCAACGTGGTTCGGATCGATCCCAAGATCGGCGGCAAGCCGGGCGGCGGTCGTCGGGCCGACGACTTCGAGCCGTCCACGGACCAGCGCCACCCACCCTTCCGACGCCGACCAATCTTGTCGAATCCCTTCCGGGATTTCCGGTGTTGTCTTCGGGACTAGATCGGGCCGGGCGGCGTGGACCATCGGCCACTGTTCGACGGCGATCCAGGAAATCCGGCCGTCGGGATCGCGCGCCTCAACGGCCCGGCCTGAAAGAAGGAGGGTGTGGAAAAACGGAGCCCACGCGTTCCCCTCTGCGGCTGGGAGCATCCCCATCAACAAGAGCGCGTCGTGTAGTTCGTCCGCGTCGCGAACGAGCGGCCAGGCCTCTTTGCGAACCTGTTCGATGGCAAGCGGGTCGAGCCGTCCGATGTCGCGGACCGATTCGACCGTCAATGTCCGCCGCGTCGCCACCGCGCGCGCCCGCCGCTCTTCCAGCGGCGCATCGTCGAGGAAGGCGTAGGGGCTGGCATTCAGAATCTGATAGGCGAAGGGGGTTGGCTCGCGGGTGTCGGCCGCCGTGATTTCGATCTCGCCCCGCTCGATCGCTCGCAGCAGATCGAGCCAGCCGTCGACATCCATCGCTTCATGCAGACAGTCCAGAATCGTCTGCTCGACTAGCGGATGGTCGGGGATCGGGATATCTCCGCCGGGGAGATTTTCCCGGCAGGCCATCTGCTGCGGGAAGACGGCGCAGAGGAGGTCGTCCGATTTCATCCGCTGCAGCGCCGGCGGGACCCGCTTTCCGTTCCGCTGCCGAAGGATCGCGAGCGCCCGGTTGGCGTTCCATCGCCACCGGGTGTTGAACATCGGCGCGGCGAGGAGCGCCTGGACCAAGATCTCCCGGCCGTTCTCGGCCCTAAGCATCTTGGCGATCTGCTCCAGCGGAAAGCTCTGCTGCGGCCCGAGCGAGAGGACGATCCCGTTGTCGTCGGCGCTCGCCTGCAGCTCAAAGTCGAACGTCCGGCAGAAGCGCTTTCGGAGCGCCAGTCCCCAGGCGCGATTGATCCGGCCGCCGAACGGGGAGTGGATGACGAGTTGCATCCCCCCCGATTCGTCGAAGAAGCGCTCGAAGAGAAGGTGCCGCTGCGTCGGCAGCAGGCCGATCGCCGCCTTCTGGGCCGCCGCGTAGTGGACCATCTGGCGCGCGCCGAATTCGTCGAGCGCCGCCTCTTCCATCAGCCAGGTCGCCGCCTCTTCCGGCCGGTCGACCCGGTCGGAGAGCGCATCCCGCAGATCGGAAAGCTCGGCGGAGAGCTCCATCGTTCGGGCCGGTGCCTCTCCCCGCCAGAAGGGGATCGTCGGCGGGGCGCCGTGGGCGTCGGCGACGACGACATCGCCGCCGCGGACATGAATGACCCGCCATGATGTGTTCCCCAGCAGAAAGACATCGCCCGACAGGCTCTCGACGGCGAAGTCTTCATCGACCGATCCGACGACGATCTTCTCCGGCTCGGCAACCACGCGGTAATCGGCGAGCTCCGGAATGGCGCCGCCGGAGGTGATCGCCGCCAGTCGCGCCCCCCGCCGCGCTTTGATTTTCTTGTTGACCCGGTCGTGATGAAGGTAGGCGCCGCTTCGGCCAAGCCGGGTGGCGAATCCGTCGCTGAGCATCTGGACGATCTCGCCGAACTTCTCGCGCGTCAGTTGATGATAGGGCCAGGCGCCGCAGCTCAACTCGAAGAGGTCCTTCTCGTCGATCTCCCGGTCGGCGGTCTCCGCGATGATCTGCTGCGCCAGGATATCGACCGGCGCCTCCGGCGGATGAATCCGGTCGAGCCGGCCGTGGCGGATCGCCCGGATCAGCGCCGCGCACTCGATCAGCTCATCCCGCGTGAGGGCAAAGAGCCGTCCCTTCGGAGTCAATCCGAGCGCGTGGCCGGAGCGGCCGACCCGCTGCAGAAACGTCGCGATCGATCGGGGCGAGCCGACCTGGACGACGAGGTCGATGAAGCCGATGTCGATCCCCAGCTCCAGCGATGCCGTCGCGACCACCGCCTTCAGCTCTCCCGCCTTCAGCCGCTGCTCTGCCCGGAGCCGAATTTTTTTGGAGAGGCTCCCATGGTGCGCGGAGACGGCCTCTTCACCGAGCAGGTCGGTCAGGTTGTGGGTGATCCGCTCCGCCAGCCGCCGGGTGTTGACGAAAATCAGAGTGCTCCGATGCCGCTGGATCAGCTCCGCGAGGCGGTGATAGACCTCGGCCCACTGCTCGTTGGAGCAGACGGCGGAGAGCTCGCTCGGCGGCACCTCAATCGCAAGGTCGAGGTCGCGTTGGTGCCCGACGTCGACGATCGCGCAGCGGGGTGCTCCGTCGGGTCCGACCCGCTTCGTTCCCACTAAAAACCGGGCGATTTCGTCCATCGGCCGCTGCGTGGCGGAGAGGCCGATCCGGACCGGCCTCTTGTTGCAGAGCGCCTCCAGCCGCTCGAGCGAAAGGGCGAGGTGAGAGCCCCGCTTGTCGCGCGCGACGGCGTGG
>SCUR01000054.1 GCA_004297235.1 Candidatus Manganitrophaceae bacterium
GGGAGCAAGAATGGGCAGTTCTGGCTGCCGGCCGGCCTTTCCATCGACGATCAGGACCGGATCTACGTTGCCGATCAGTACAATCATCGGATCAATATCTTTCAGTATGTCGGTCCCAGGGAAAAGAGTGAAAAACCGGAGGGGTCTCCCTCATGATCACCCGCCGCGGATCCTCTGATCGGCAGAGGAGAACCCCAAAACGGATCGGGCGCTTCCTCGCTTCGGCCAAGAGCCTGCTTCAGCGCGCTTTCTTCTCGCGAAGGCGGAATCTCATTCTGGTTTGCCTCACGCTGGTGGGAATCGCCTTCTCCCTCATGAACGGCTTCGCCTTCGAGGACGTCCGGCATACCAAACACAATCTCGCCGCGAACCCCGATATTCTTGCGGGGGAGGGAAGCGACCTCAAGGCGGGAGAGCTGACGTCGCTTCGGGGGGCGCGCAATCCGGAGATCCGCGGCATCGAGGGGGACATCCGTCTGAATGAAGAGGTCTGCATCTTCTGCCACACCCCGCACGCCGGGCGGACCAATGTCGGCGGGGTGACCGGCATCGCGCCCCTCTGGAACCGCCGCCTCTCCGATCCGATGGCCTTTACCCCGTATACCAGCCCCAACTACGATGCGCAGGATATGCTCGGGGCGCCGGGAAGACCGAAAGGGGTCTCGCTCGCCTGCCTCTCCTGCCACGACGGCGCGGTCGCTTTTGACGCCTTAATCAATAGCTCCGGGTCGGGGGGATTCTTCCAGACCAATCGGGTCATGAACGGGGCGGGGGGGAGCGTCGGGATGACCTTCTCGGGGCCGGCGGTCGATGCCACGAGCAGCTTTCGAGAGGGACGCCGGGACGATACGTCGGGAGGATTTGTCTTCTTCGATGCCTTCGGAGGGGGCCCCAACGGGTCGTTGGGGGCCGAGCCGTTCCCGAACCTGGGGCTCGATTTGCGCGACGATCATCCGGTGAGCATCGAGATTCCCCGAACCGATCCTCAGTTCCGGGAGATTCTGACGAATATCAGCTCCAAGGGGGGACGCATTCCGGGGAGCGGCAGTGTGATGTGGATCGATCGAAATCCAAACGGCGCTTTCTTGCCGCTGGACAAACGGGACCGGATTCGGGCCTATCCTTCCGATCCGAGCCGTCCCGATGCGCCCTATATCGAATGCGCCTCTTGCCACAACCCGCATGAGGCGAGCCGGCCGAGCGGGCAGCCGGCCCTTTCCGAGCCGATCAATCCGCAGACGGTCAATAACAATCTTTTTCTTCGGATGGCCTCGATGCCGGGGGCCAATTCGCAGGATCGCAATTCGGGGAGCCTCGTCTGTCTGAGCTGTCACAAGAAGTGAACAAAGAAGATAGAAGTCGGGGGTCGGAAGCCGGAAGGGGAAAGCAGGGGATTGGAAGGTCTTTCTTCTGGATTCTGATTTCCGGATTCTGTCTTCTCCTCTCGCAAGCGGCGCTTGCGGCCGGTTCGGCTCCGGTGGCGGAGGTCAACCACGCTCCGATCACCTCCGATGCCGTGGAACGAGAGGTCCGAAATTATCTCCGGCAGATCGGCCATAAGGAGCTCTCCCCGGCAAGAATGATGAGCTTGCGCAGAGAAGTGCTGGAGCGGTTGATCGACGAGGAGTTGATTTATCAAGAGGCGCTGAAGCAAGGGGGGGAGATTCCTCCCCAGGAGATCGACGCGGAGGTCGACCGGATTCGGAAACGGTTCCCGGCGGAGCGCGATTTCGATGCGGCCTTGGTTCGGGAGGGATTGACCCTCGACGAGGTGAAACAGGGCGTACGCCGGTTCATTCTCGTTCGCAAGACATGGAGTACGATCTCTCCCTCGGATGAAACGGGGAAGAGAGCTTGGTTGGAAGGGGTTCGGAAGAAATCAGAAATTAAAATTTATTAGATTCGGTAGATCCGGGTGGGCTTTTGCCCACACCCACTCTATTCAGGGCGATCGGAGGGGTCGCCTTAGCGGAACACCTGGGGGGAGGAACGCTCCGTTTGGAGAAGAGACACTATCTTTGGATCGGATTGCTCTTTTGCCTTTTTTCCCTCCCGACGGTCTTCTTTTTCCCCTCCCGGGCGGATGGGCGTCTTCTCAATCTGGGGGGGAGCGCCGATTTGACGTACGGCTACATTCGGACGACACAGGGCTCTTTGGAGAACCACGAAGAGGTCTCGAAAACCAGCTTTCTGCAGCAGCGCTACAATCTCAATAATTATGGAGAGATTATCGACCCTCGCATCGGGACGTTCTCGATGAGCGGAACGTTCCTCAGTCAGGATACAAAGACCAAAGGGGAGTTCGCCGAACAGAATTTTAACTTCACCGATTACTCCCTTGCGTTGAACCTCTTTCCGTATATCTCCCCGTTGAGCTTTTACGCCCAGCAGGTGAACCGCTCCAATCAGCTCGATGTCGTCGTCAAAGATACGGTGACGACCTACGGGGCGAATTGGTCCCTTTCGGTTCCCCGGCTTCCGCGCTTGGCGCTTTCATACAACCAGTCGGAGCTGAAGGCGAACGATCCCGATCGGTTTCCCAATACCCTCAGCCGTTACTTTAACGCGGAGTCGAGCGGCCGGATCGGGGAGACGACGGTGATCGGGCGATACCAATTCAACGAGACCGACGTGGCGCGGGTGGGGGAAGGGGTCGATACGATCCATGGACAGGGGGTGAACCTCACGACCGAAAGCCGCCTGGCGCAGGCGCTGTCGCTGAGCACCTTCACCCGGTATTCCAATGTCGGGGGGGTGAACGCCCCGGGGTTGACCTTTTCCCAGGAGCGGGGGATCGGGGCGGCCCTCTTCTATACTCCCAGCGTGCACTGGGATACCCA
>SCUR01000055.1 GCA_004297235.1 Candidatus Manganitrophaceae bacterium
GTCAAATCGAGGCGCTCCGGTTCAAGATCTGAGGCGTTCCCTCCATAAAACTTAAATTACACAGGCAACCACCATGGGCGGTTTTGATACCGACAAAGTTTTTAGCGGCTCTATTCCAAAACTTTACGACACCCTTCTCGTGCCGCTGATCTTCGAGCCTTACGCGGCGGACCTGGCGAATCGGCTGCGTTCGAAATCTCTTTCTCGTTTACTTGAAATCGCCTCCGGCACCGGCGTGGTGACGCGTGCGTTGGCGTCTGCGCTCCCTCAAACGGTCTCCATCGTCGCAACCGATTTAAATCAGGCGATGCTCGACTACGCCGCCGGAGCGGGAACAACGCGCGCGGTGCAATGGCGTCAAGCCGATGCGATGCAGCTCCCTTTTCGAGAGGGAACGTTTGACGCCGTCGTCTGCCAGTTCGGCGTCATGTTCTTCCCCGAAAAGGCCAAAGCGTTTTCGGAGGCGCGCCGCGTGCTCCGGCCCGGAGGTGTTTTCATTTTCAGCGTCTGGGATCGGATCGCGGAAAACGAATTCGCCGACACCGTGACCACCGCGCTGGAATCGCTCTTTCCCAACGATCCGCCCCGCTTCTTGGCGCGCACGCCGCACGGCTATCACGAGCGTCGCGACATCGAACGAGATTTGGCCAAAGGCGGATTCATCGCCTCCCCTCAAATTGAAACGGTCGCGGCGCGCAGCCGGGCCACCTCCGCCCCCGTCCCCGCGATCGCCTACTGTCAGGGAACACCGCTGAGAAACGAGATCGAGGCCCGCGACCCCTCCCGGCTGGGGGAAGCAACCGGCATCGCGGCGGAGGCGATCGCACAACGGTTCGGGCGGGGCGCCGTCGACGGCAAGATCCAGGCGCACATCGTCACCATCCGAAATTCCGGGGACTCCTACTTAACGCTTGACTCTCCCTAAGGAGAGGGATACTCTCCCGTCATGGCGAACCAACAAAGGCAAATCGTGTCTGCCACGACGATTCCCCTCAACGCGAAAGGCGCAAGGCTCCGAAGCCTCGTTCCTTTCCCTCTAAAAAAAGGACAACCATTTGGCAAAACCGAATTATCAACATGAAAAGCGTCAGCGAGATATCGCGAAGAAAAAGAAACAGGAAGAAAAAAGACAGAACAAGCTGAAGAAAAAAGAAATCGCCTCCAAAGCGAACCCGGATCCATCTCCAAAAAATTGAATACGCGCGCGCGTCACGAGCGCCGGAGGCTGGTTGCACTTGGACGAGCGCAAGCTCATCGCGCCGCCGGCGGCGCTTCTCTCTGCCATGAATTCGCTCGAAAAGACGAGCGACTTCGTGGTCCTGCCGTCGAGCATCAAGACGCGTCCCTAATCAAGCCAGCAAGCCGACATCCCACGGCAAGCCGCGGCGTTCTCTCTTCTCACGGCCTGTGTCGGCTCCAATACACCTAAGCAACCTGAAATTGTCAGCATCCACCCCACTTCATCCTCAACAATTTGTTAAACGCTAAACGAAAAAGATACAACTGAATCAACTCTATTAAACAAGAAAACGAAAAATGATAACTGAAGTTCAATCTTGATCGACCCGGGTCTTAAACCTAACACTCTGTATTCAGGAAACTATTCTGCACGAATGAGGGCAGTCGATAACCGAGAGACGCAAGTGGTTCAACTCTTGCTTAATGCTGGGGCAACGCCAACTCAACCGTAGAGGAAGGTGAGACCATGATGACACTCCCACTCTCCCGATTTGCCAAGCTCGGTTTTAGCCTGCGAATAATCGCAGCGAGTGCACTCTTCTGGTTACTGCAGAGCACCCCGACGGCTTGGGCCATCCCTCACGTCGTCTTCGACATTGCTCCCCTTTTAATAAGCGGCCCGATCATCGGATTTCCGCTCTCGTCTCCCTCCGCGCCGCTTGTAATAGACGGCCTCGATACCGACCCCTCAGGCCACGCAATCTGTAACTGTATCTTGTCCTACACATTCGGTCCTCTCACAGACCTCTCCGTCTCCTCGAACGGCGGTATTTTCACAGTGGAAGAGACGCACGGTCCGGGAGGTTCTTTGGTCGTCACCACCGGCACGGAGAATCTCTTAGTCGATACCGACTCCGGCCCTCCCATCCCCCTGTATCCCGCTCCGGGGGTCACGTTGTTTAGCGGCACCTTCTTAACGGCAGACCTTTCGACGACCCTGATTCCAAACAGAAACGATCAACTGATTCAGGCAGACGTCACGGGAACGTTTGATCCGTTCTTTCTCACACATTTTGGCCTGCCTTCGGGCGAGTATGTCGGCGACCTCTTCCTCCCCGCCCGAGGCAATGGAGGCCGCATGACGCTCATGTCGACGCACTCCGTACCGGAACCTTCCTCCTTGGCCCTGCTGGCCATAGGTCTGCTTGGATTCATCGGCTGCAAGCGCCGTCTCGGCCTTAGATGGCAGGCCGAGCGGCGCCGGTCCGTCATATCAGCCTGACTTTCCGGCTCAACCCATCCTCGCAATTCCGGGAACACCCCATTTCATGATTGACTCTCCCTAGTGAAGAAGGATACCCTCCCGACACGGCGGGAAGAGCAGCCGGGGTCGCACCCGCTTTCCCTCCACTCAATATGCCAAACCGTCGGCAACAAACACTTTTTACAAGGTTTGGGCCGTCTCCTCAGCCAAAACCAGGGGACCGAAGAAAAACTGAATGAGTTAAAAAATTCGTCCTGCCCGCTGTCGATTTCAGGACCTCCCGACGACTATTCAGTATGAGGGGATTGTTAAAAAAGCGATGATGAATTAAACTTGTCCGGATTAAAACAGGCTGTATCTGGGGTCTGAACAAAGATAAGGAGAATCGATTATGAGTCGAGTACGCGTTTTGGTCGGCACACGGAAGGGGGCATTTATTCTCACCTCGGATGGGAAGCGGGAAAAGTGGGAGATCAGCGGACCGCACTTTGCCGGATGGGAAATCTATCACATGAAAGGTTCTCCCGTCGATCCGAATCGTCTCTATGTCTCCCAGACCAGCGGCTGGTTCGGACAGATCATTCAGCGATCGGACGACGGCGGCAAAACATGGCATCAGCCCGGCACGAAGCCGGGGGAGCCGACCACCACCCCCGAGGGGATGCCGATGGGCGAAAGCAACAAGTTCGTTTACGACACCTCCCCGGAAACCGGCAAGCCGCTCACGACGCACCAGTGGTACGACGGCACGCAGCACCCGTGGGAGTTCAAGCGGGTCTGGCACATCGAGCCGTCGCTGACCGATCCGAATACCGTCTATGCCGGCGTGGAAGACGCGGCGCTCTTTCGCACGACCGACGGCGGTCAGAGCTGGCACGAGCTCGCCGGACTGCGGGGTCACGGCACCGGGCCCCAATGGATGCCCGGCGCGGGCGGGATGGGACTGCATACGATCCTGCTCGATCATCAAAATCCGAATCGAATGTATATCGCGATCTCCGCGGCGGGGGTTTTTCGAACCGACGACGCCGGCCAAAGCTGGAAGGCGGTCAACCAGGGGCTGGTCTCTCAATTCATTCCAGATCCGAAGGCGGAGGTCGGCCACTGCGTCCACCGCATCGCCATGCACCGGTCGCGCCCCAACGTCCTCTTCATGCAGAAGCATTGGGACGTCATGCGCAGCGACAACGCCGGCGAGTCGTGGCACGAGATCAGCGGCAACCTGCCGACCGACTTCGGCTTCGTGGTCGACGTTCATGCGCACGAGCCGAACACGATTTATGTCGTCCCGATCAAGAGCGACTCGGAGCATTTTCCCCCCGAGGGGAAGCTGCGCGTCTATCGCAGCCGCACCGGCGGAAACGAATGGGAAGCGCTGACGAAAGGGCTTCCCCAACGCGACTGCTACGTCGACATCTTGCGCGACGCGATGGCGGTCGACTCGCTCGACGACTGCGGGATCTATTTCGGCACCACCGGCGGGCAGGTCTACGCGTCGCCGAACGGCGGGAACAGCTGGAAGGCGATCGTTCACGATCTTCCGGCCGTCCTGTCGGTCGAGGTTCAGACATTAAAATGATCCGCGTCGGGCTCCCCTATCATCTGCGAAACCTGGCGCGGGTCGATGCGGAGGTCCAACTCCAGGTCGACGGCCCGGTCACCCAGCGGACCGTGCTCAATGCGCTCGAAGCGCGCTATCCGATGCTGGCCGGGACGATTCGAGATCATGTCACGCAGCAGCGCCGGGCATTTCTCCGGTTCTTCGCGTGCGGAGAAGATCTCTCCCTCCAATCACCCGATGCTCCCCTGCCCGAGAAGGTGGCGACCGGAGAAGAGCCGTTTCTGATCATCGGCGCCATCGCGGGAGGGTGAGGGAGCGCCCGTTTAAAATCCATTTGAATAGGAGATGAAATCATGTCTAAAAACACAGTCCGACTTCACCGGGTCCTCCGCTCCACCCCCGAAAGAATCTATCGGGCGTTCCTCGATCCCGACGCAATGGTCAAATGGCTTCCGCCGAACGGCTTCACCGGCAAGGTTCATCATCTGGAGGCCAAAGTGGGCGGCACCTACAAGATGTCGTTCAAAAACTTCACCTCCGGTCACGGCCACTCCTTCGGCGGGGAGTATCTTGAACTCGTGCCGAACGAGCGGATTGTCCACACCGACAAATTCGACGACCCGAATTTGCCGGGAGAAATGAAGGTGACGATCTCATTGAAGCCGGTTTCCGTCGGAACGGAGCTGAACATCACCCAAGAAGGGATCCCAGACGTCATTCCCCTGGAGGCTTGCTATCTCGGCTGGCAAGAATCGCTCACACTCCTTGCCAAATTGGTCGAGGCGGAGATTCCAGGGTAGCGAGACAAAGCCTCACGGGAACACGCTGGACCGATCCAGGAGGAAAAGCGCGAGGGAAAGCTGAATGAGCCCACCAGGGCTTCAAGGAAAAGTGGCCTTGGTCGCCGGAGCGACCCGAGGCGCGGGACGCGGGATCGCCGTGCAGTTGGGCGCGGCCGGAGCGACCGTCTACGTCACCGGGCGAACGACCCGCTCCGAGCGATCGGGGATGAACCGGCCGGAGACGATCGAAGAGACCGCGGCGCTCGTCGAGGAGGCCGGCGGCCGCGGCATCGCGGTCCGGGTGGATCATCTCAACCCCGACGCGGTGCGCGCGCTGGTGGCCCGGATCGAGCGCGAACAGGGCGCTCTGCACATTCTCGTGAACAACATCTGGGGCCTCACCCGGATGGAGTGGAACAAAACCGTCTGGGAATCTTCTCTGGAGGATGGCCTCCACACCCTGCGCCTCGCCGTCGACACCCACGCCATCACCAGCCACTTCGCCCTGCCGCTACTGATCCGGACGCCGGGCGGCCTGGTGGTGGAGGTGACCGATGGAACGGCCGAATACAACGCCACGAACTATCGGGTCTCCTTCTTCTACGACCTCGCCAAGGCGGCCGTGAATCGGATGGCCTTTGCGCTGGCGCATGAGCTGCGGCCCTACCGCGCGACGGCGGTGTCGCTCACACCGGGTTGGCTCCGATCGGAGACGATGCTCGAGATCTACGGCGTCACGGAGTCGAACTGGCGGGATGCGACAAAGAAACAGCCGCACTTCGCCATTTCGGAGAGTCCGGCGTTCGTCGGCCGGGCGGTGGCGGCGCTCGCCCAAGACCCCGACCTGGCGCGCTGGAACGGGAAGTCGCTCTCCAGCGGAGAGTTGGCGAAGGTCTACGGCTTCACCGATCTCGACGGCAGCCGTCCCGACGCATGGAGGTACATGGTCGAAGTGCAGGACGCCGGCAAACCGGCCGACGTCACCGGCTATCGCTGACACCTGGGCCGCGGGCCTTCCGATAGAAACCGAACAACCCGCCAAGCTGGCCCATTGAGGGCGATCACCTCCAGGGCGGCAGAAAAGAATAAGTCAAAATGAGAACTTGACAGACAAGTCTGTCTAGTGTAGATTGACCGCATGGTCCATTCAAAAACAGAGAGCCAAGCGCGTCGTCGGATTCTCGACACCGCCCGGGAGCTTTTCTACCGCAACGGGTATCGCGCCACCGGGATCAACGAGATCATCCAAAAGTCCGGCGTCGCCAAGGCCACATTTTATGCACACTTTCCCTCCAAAGAATCTCTGGCATACGCCTATGTGGAGTCGATGAACCGGGAGGAGCTCCGCTTGATGGAAGAAGGCATGGAGAAGTTTTCGGGACCGTACGAGAAGCTGATCGGACTTATCGAGTTCCTCATCCCCTGGTCGCGGGAGCGCGACTACCGGGGGTGCGCGTATCTGAATATTTCGTCCGAAATCACCGATCACGCCAATCCAGTCCGCCGGGAAAGCAAAGACCATTATCTCGCGGTGCGCCGGCTGGTCGGACGGTTGATGCAGGAACTCAAGAAGGCCAAGGGAGCGTCCTGGAAGAACCGCGACACGGAACAGGCGGCCGACGACTACATGCTGATTTTTTCGGGAGCGTTGGCCATGGCGCAGGTCTATCACAATCCGGAGCCGTTCCGCGCCGCGATCGAGGCGGCGAAGCGCCTGCTGCGCTGATTTTTTTGTTCGCGATACAGACAGACCTGTCTGTTCATTTTGTAAATGATAGAAAGGAAGATTCCGTCGATTCAGTTTGATAGGGTCATCTCTAAAAATAGGAGTGGACATCGACCGCCGAGAATCGATCTTTGCCGATCGGGCGGTGAGGGGCCGTCTGTGAGGAGGAGGCGGGTTTCATCATCTATTGGC
>SCUR01000056.1 GCA_004297235.1 Candidatus Manganitrophaceae bacterium
CAGCCCCCGCCCGATGGCGAGCATCTGCTGCTCCCCCCCGCTCAAGGTCCCGGCGGCCTGCGGCTGCCGCTCTTTCAGCCGGGGGAAGAGGGAAAAAACTTCTTCCAAGCGCCGGGCGCGGGTCGCCCGTGCCGCAAAGGCCCCCAAGGTCAGATGCTCCAGAACCGTCATTCCCGGAAAGATCCGGCGCCCTTCCGGAACATGCGCGATCCCGCGCGCCGCGACCTGGTGGGGGGCCAGCCGGTCGAGACGCTCCCCTTCGAAGGTGATCTCCCCTTCCTGAATCGACACCAGCCGCGAGATCGCCTTCAATGCGGTGCTCTTCCCCGCCCCGTTCGAGCCGAGCAACACCGTGAGGCGGCCCGGCCGGACCGAGAAGCTCACCCCTTGCAGCGCCGTCGCATCGCCGTAAGCGACCTCCAGGTTCGACACCGTCAGCATCAGGAGACCGCCTCCTCTCCGAGATAAGCGCGGATCACCTCCGGATGGGAAACCACCTCCGAGGGGATCCCCTCCGCGATCTTTTCGCCGAAGTTGAGGACGACGATCCGATCCGAGAGGGCCAGGATCGCCTTCATCACATGCTCCACCACGATGAGCGTCAACCCTTCTTGCTTCAACTCTTTCAGCAGCGCGATCACCCCTTCGATCTCGTGGGAGTGAAGCCCCCCCATCACTTCATCGAGGAGGAGCAGCTGCGGCCGGGTGGCGAGCGCCCGGGCGATTTCCAATTTCTTTCTCTGTCCGATCGGCAACGACCCCGCCAAATCGCCCGCCCGGTCGGCAAGGCCGACCCGCTCCAGCGCCGACAACGCCCCCGGCGTCGCCGCTCGGATCGAGCGCGTGCGGCAGAGGGCGCCGACCAGCACGTTTTCCAAGACGGTCAGATGGGCCAGCGGCCGGACGATCTGAAAGGTCCGGGTAATGCCGAACCGCTTGCAGATCGCCGACGGCCGACGGCCGACCAGGCTCTCCCCGTCACAGCGCACCTCTCCCCGATCGGGCCGGATAAAACCGGTGATCAGATGAAACAGGGTCGTCTTCCCGGCGCCGTTGGGGCCGATGAGGCCGAGCGTCTCCCCCGGCGTTACGGTGAAGCTCACCTCCTTCACCGCGGCAAGCCCGCCGAACGATTTCGTGATCCCCTTCACCTCAAACCGGCGCACGGCGTTTTCCCCTCCAAAATTTCCCGAGCGATCCGATGATCCCCTCCGGCATGAAGAGGATCACAACCACCACCAAAACACCGTAAATAAAAAAATGGGCGGAGAGAAACCAGAGCCGCAGGCCTTCGCTCAGTGCGGTGATCGCCACCGCCCCGACCGCCGGTCCGAAGACGGTCCCCATCCCGCCGATGATCGCCAGCAGCGCCATCTCGATCGACCGCTCCACCGTCAGGGTCGACGCGGGATCGATGAAGCCGATATAGAACGCATAGAAGCTCCCCGCGAGCGCCGTAAAAAAAGCGCTCGCCAAGAGCGCCAGCAACTTATAGCCGAGAAGGTTCACCCCAAGGCTCTCCGCCGCTTCCTGATCTTCGCGGATGGCAAAGAGGTAGTATCCCCACTTGGAGTGGCGGATCAGCGCCGCCGCCGAAAGGGTCGCGAAGGCAATAAGGAGGGCGGCATAGTAGAATTGGACTTTGCTGGAGAAGAGGGGACGGAGGATCAGAAGTCCCTCCGAACCGTGCGTCACCTCTTTCCAATTCTGAGCGACGAGTCTGAGTATCTCGGCCAAGGCAATCGTAGCGAGGGCGAAGTAAGGCCCCTTCAATCGGAAACAAATCCAGCCCAACACCGCCGCGACCAAGAGGCTCAACGCCCCGCCGAGCCACATCCCCTGCCAGCCGGGAAGAGCCCATCTCAAATGGGCGAGGGTGGCGCCGTAGGCGCCGATTCCGAAAAAGGCGGCATGTCCAAGCGAGAGCTGGCCGGCAAACCCGCCGATGAGGTTCCACGCCGTCCCCAGAGTGACATTAAGCAGAAGCAAGATGAAAAAATGTAGGAGAAACCCCTCCCCGGCCCAGAGGGGAACGGCCGCCATCACGGCTGAGGCGACGGCCAAGATGATCCCGTCCCTCATAAGCGGGACCTCCCAAAGAGGCCGGACGGCTTCACCAGCAATACTCCCAAAAAGAGAAGCAGTCCGATCGCATCCTTATAACCGCTGGAGAGGTAGACCGCGCCGAGCGATTCGGCCACCCCGAGCAGGAGGCCGCCGGCCATGGCGCCGGTGATGCTCCCCATTCCGCCGAGGACGGTTACCACGAACGCTTTGAGGGTGAACGCCCCGCCGACCGCCGGGAAGATATAATAGATCGGATCGAGAAGGCTTCCGGCCACCCCGACCAGCGCCGATCCGATCCCGAAAGCCAACCACCCCATTCGGCGGGCATCGATCCCGATCAACATCGCCGCATCGCGATCCTCCGCCGTCGCCCGGATCGCCTTGCCGGTCCAGCTCTTCATCAGGAAGAGATAAAGCCCGCCGGTCATGACGATGGTCACCAGGAAAGAGAGCGACATTGGAACACTTAAACTGATCGGCCCGAGATAGAAGACCGCGCCGGAATAGGAGGTGGTGATGTTTCGATAATCGGGGCCGAAGAGGAGAAGGATGCCGTTGGAGAGGATGAGGGAGAGGCCGACCGTCAGCAAGATCTGGTTCTCTTCCTTCGCCCGGAGGACCGGCTGAATGAAGATCCGCTCGATCGCCGCCCCGAAGAAGAACAGAGCCGGGGCGACGAGGAGGATGGAGAGAAACGGGTCAATCCGGAGGAAAACAAAGAGAGCGTAGGTGAGATACATCCCGACCACCATCAACTCGCCATGGGCAAAGTTGATGATCCGCATGACCCCGAAGATTAAACTTAAGCCGATTCCGATCTGGACATAAAGGCCGCCGGTGAGGAGACCGGAGAGGAGGGTTTGAATGAAAATGAGAAGGGGGCTCATTGATCGATCGGCTCGTGGCGCTCGTGTATCGTAAGAACGGGTCTTTTCCGAAGGGATACACATCCCTTACATGATGCCGTTTGCCCCTGCCGCCGCTCCCTTATCTTTTAGCCCGTTCTTTCCAAGGAGGGATGGGTGAGATGATTTTCCCGGTGGCGAAGGCCGGGGGCCAGACCGTAATATACTTGCCATTGAGAATCTGAAGGACCGGCATCTCGTGTCGGTTCTGATTCGTGAAGCCGTCGTAACTCTCGAACTTGATCGGCCCGAACAGCGTTTTCAGATCGGTCTGCTTGAGCGCGTCGCGCAGCTTGGCGCGGTCGGTTCCACCGGCCCGGCTGATGGCGTCGGCCAGAACCAACACCGCCGCATAACTCTCGGCCGAATGGTAGGTCGGCGGACGGCCATAGGTTTTTTGATAATCGGCGGCGAACTCCTTCGATCCGGGAAAAGGCTGGTCCGGCGCCCATTGGGTGTTGGTCAGAAGGTACTCGGCGTCGGCCCCCGCCCCCTCCAGAAACTCCGCGGTGGTAAATCCCGCACCCGCGCCGGCGAAGGCCTTTGGGTTGAGATCGACCTCGTGCGCCTGACGCATCAGCAAGATCGCATCCTGAACGTAGGAGACCATGAAGACGACATCGGGCTGCGTCCCTTTGATCTTCAGGAGCGTCGGCTTGAAATCGGCCGCCCCTTTCTCATACTGCTCGACGAGACGGACGTCGATCCCATTTTTCTTCGCATCTTCCTGAATCGATTTGGCGGTGCTGGAGCCGAAGAGGGTGCTCTCGTGGATGATCGCGAGCGTTTTCGGCTTCACCGTCCGGCGAAGCGCCTCCATCATGGAGGTGGCATAGACCGCGGAGGGGGCGTTGATCCGAAAGACCCACTCGAACCCTTGGCGGGTGATCTCATCCGACGCGCCGGTGGGACAGAGAAAGGGGATGCCGTTCCGATTGGCGATCCCCGCCGCGGAGAAGGTCGACTGGCTGGTATACGCGCCCGCAATCGCGACGACCTTGTGCCGTCCGATGAGACTCTCCACCGCCGAGATCGCCCCTTGGGTTTTTCCGCCGTCATCTTCATAAACCAGCTCCAACGGCCGGCCGAGCACTCCTCCCTTTGCATTGATCGCCTTGAGCGCCAGGTCGTACCCGTTTTTCTGCGCGCTTCCGAGCGGCGCCTCCGGGCCGGTCAGGGTCGTGATCACACCGATTTTAATCGGCTCCGCCGCCTGGAGAGAAGGCGTGATCAGTAATCCTAAAAAGAGAATCGCAATCCAGAAGAGCGCTTTGGGATGGAGAGGCTTCATCGGGCGCATTATGACCAATCGCTTTAAGCAAAGTCAAGGTCCGGGGCCGTCTCTGCGGGTAAAAAACGAACTTGATCTCTTTGAGACGCGGACGGACTCCGCCCCATTGGGAGGTTACACTCTTCTCATACCAGCGACAAGGAAATGATCGGATCAGATTTGCGGATCGGTCGTTGATCAACAGCGGCCCGAGTTGGGACGGGGTGTCTACCGCTTCGGTCGTGTCCTCATTTAATTATAAATATTGTTTAAAGAACGAAGGAGATTGGAATGGGGCGTTGCCCCAAGCCCCACGACGGGGGTTGCTTGCCCAACCCCCTTTCGATTCCTAAGGGACACCAGGGAGAGCCCTGGACCCCACGGTCGAACTCGGCGCGATCGCGCAAGTACGGCGCGGATCGCCCCTCAAACAGGCTCCGACCTATAAAGGTAGGTGAACCGTCTGACAGAAGGAACGCAGGAGTGCTTCATTGACAGAGGAACATCCTTCCAAGCGCGCAGGCTCTTTCGGGACCAGGCCTGAACACACAACCCACAGAGGCTAAATTCTTTCACTCCGCAATCCGCATTCCGCACTCCGCAATCGAGCTGGGGCTTGGGGCAACGCCCCATTCCAACTATCTGCAACTCGCAAATGAGGACACTACCACCGCTTCCACCCGGACAAGACACACCGCTGAGCGATCAAGGGGGTAAAGCTTGGAAGGTCTTCGGATACCGCCCGCATCATTTCGTCGGCCAGGCGCGGGTCCTTGAAGCATTCATACACGTCGTCCAGAAAACCTCCGCGCAGCAGCGGATGATGGAGGAACATCAAACCGGGGCCGGTGGCGACTTCCAGCGGCCACTCGGCCGCCTCGACCCGTTGGAGACCGAGCGCGGTCAGCCACCCGCGGCCCTCTTCCGCAGAAGGCCGCTCGGCGATATACGCCGCGAGCCCTCGCCGCTCCGCGATGAATCCGCGCGCCGCCATTTCCCGATCGATCCTCCGCCAGAGGGAGTCAAACGTGCCGAGCGAAGGGAAGGTCAGCACCAGCTGCCCCCCCGGCTTGAGATGTTTGACCAAGCCCCGGACCGCGTCGAAGCGATTCGGACGAAAGAACATCACCGAGAGGTTGCCGGTGATTCGATCGAAGGCCGGCACGGCCGGCGGGATCGCCCGCAGGTCGATGCGCTCGAAACGAAGCCAGGGAAGCTGGCGCCCCTGAATCATCCGAGCGCGGGCGATCTGATGCTCGCTCACATCGATCGCGAGCACCTGTCCCGTGGCGCCGACCTGCTCGGCCAGGTAGAAGGCGGGGATGCCATGGCCGCAGGCGACATCGAGAACGGTGGCTCCCGGGAAAAGATCCAACTGCTTCAGCAACGCCTCGGCAAAAGGCGTCGACCAAGGATCCTTCGCCGGCAGAGGCCAGCGTAAGGTCCGATCGTCGCCGCGCTCGGTCATCGGTCTACTCCTGCTTCCATCGGATCCTCACCCCCCTATTGATCTGCCTGTGGAAATCGGATCGTGGCGAAATTGAATAAAGGCGGGAAATACTTCCAGGAAGGGAGCCGATCCGGCACGAGATCGAGCGTGGGCCGATGAAGCCTATCCCGCTCGAAATTCGGGGCAGGCGGGAAGGCCTGCCCCGTTCCTTCAACATTCCGTTCTTCAGGCTTCTTTCACCGCCTGAAGGATTTTCTGATATGCCTCTCCGATCTTCTCGGGGGTAATTTCATCTTTTTGAGATTCAGCCATAGTAAAGAGCGAATCCTGCAATTTCTCCATGAACTTCAGCGTCAGTTCCATTGCGATTTCTTCATCACTCGGTCTTTCAGCAACCATCGTTCGCTCCAAGAGGGGTCCAGTTTCATCCCTATCTTAGACGGACCGGTGAACAAAGTGCAAGGGAAAGGATCCGAAGGGGATAGATCGTCCCAGATCGATCCGGCCAAAATTCAGGTTGTGATCCCGGGATGTAATTGTGTATACTCCCCCCCTTATGAGTCTCCTTTCGGAGCCCCTTTATGCCAAATAGTCTTAAAGAAAAGCTCCTTTTGCGGCCCGGCGATTTGAATGCCTTCTTCGGACTCGTCGTCGACAACATGACCCAGTTGGTCATCATGGCGTCGATTCTGGTCGGGATCTTTAAATTTCCCCGCGAGATCGTCTACAGCCGGATGATTCCCGGCTCGGCGATCGGCGTCTTGGTCGGCGATCTGATCTTCTCGATCATGGCGATTCGCCTCGCCCGCCGGACCGGACGGTCCGACATCACCGCGATGCCGCTCGGAATCGACACCCCTTCTCTCTTCGCCTTCACCTTCGGCGTCATCGGCCCGGCCTACCTCGCCACGAACGACGCGACCCTCGCCTGGAAGATTTCGATGGCGGTCGTCATTCTGGTCGGCCTGGTTAAAACCGCCGGCGCGTTTTTGGGACCGACCCTCAGACGGATCGTCCCCCGGGCCGGACTGCTGGGGCCGATCGCCGGGGTGGCGCTTCTTCTGATTGCATTCCTGCCGTCGTTGAAGATTGTGGAAAATCCGCTCGTCGGCTTCTTTTCATTGATCGTGATCCTCACCTGCATCGTCGGAAGAATCCCTTTTCCCTTTCGAATTCCCGCCGCCTTTGCCGCCGTCGTTCTGGGAATGCTCCTCTCCTTTCTCAGCGGCCATGTGGGACCGGGACCGGCCCCGTCTCCCGTCTCCGCCGAGGCGATCGCCTGGGCCCTCCCCTTCCCAAGCCTCGCCTTTCTCGAAGGCCTTCCCCACATCCTTCCCTATCTTCCGATCGCTCTCCCCTTTGCGATCATCGTCATCATCGGCGGGATCGATGTGACCGAGAGCGCCTCGGCGGCGGGGGATGAATACGACACCCGGGCGATCCTGTTGACCAGCGGATTTTCGACAATGGCGAGCGGCCTCTGCGGCGGCGTGGTGCAGACGACCCCCTACATCGGCCATCCAGCCTACAAAGAGATGGGGGGAGGAGCGGGATACACCTTGGCGACGGCGCTCTTTATCGGGTTCGCGGCGATCTTTGGTTTTCTCGGAACGGTCGTCGATTTCCTCCCGGAGGCCGCGGTGGCGCCGATCTTGATCTTTATCGGGCTGGAGATCACCGCCCAAGCG
>SCUR01000532.1 GCA_004297235.1 Candidatus Manganitrophaceae bacterium
AGAAGAACCCGTATTCCACGTCTCACGGAGAGCGGCGAGCGCTCCTGGAAGGAGATCACTGATGATCCGATCCGAGCTAAACCGGACATCCCCTCCCGGATCGAGAATTCGCACCCGCACCTTCAATTGGGAAAGGGTGAAGTTCTGGCCCTGATTCTTAACATTGACACGAACTCCGACTTCTTCTTTCGACTGATAACGGACTTTATCCGTCACCACTGTCGCATCGAGATTAAGATCGGGAAGGATCTCCAGCGAAGCCCGATTCTCAGCAATAACCTCGGGGAGATTTTTCAGAATCGTATGGATCGTGTAAGATCCGGCGTACGTGGCGCCGGTATTCCAGACAAAATCATATTTTCGGCTGGAGCCATAGGCAAGCGAGGTCTGGAATAAAGGAAGGAGCGTCACCACCTCCCCGTTGATATCTTCAACGCGGATCTCCCCGACCACCTCTCTCGCCGGCCCGCTGTTGGCCAGTTGAACCGAGAGATGGACCTCTTGATTGCTGCTGTAACGATCGGAATCGAGGGTCGTGGCCAGGGAGATCCCCTCCGTCGCGGTCACGATGAAGTCGCGGGTTGCAAAGTTGTTCTCCTCAAAGACCTCGTCGACCGCTTCATCGGGATCAACGATGACCATCACGGTATTCGTGCCGATCTTGCCCCCGCTGTCCCAGACACCCGTGATCATCGTATCAGCACCGGGGAGAAGAGAGCCGATCGTCTCCGACTTGAGCAGATCCAGGTTCCCCCTCGCATCCCAGAGATAAAGATCTATTTTCAGGTTGGTTACCTCCAACCCCCCCTTGTTCCGAACCGTCGCGCCGACGCTGACCCTTTCTCCCGCGACCGGGGTGAGGGGATAGATGAAGAGATCCTCCTCGGAGAGATCGAGATCCGGAAGACGAGCGGTATCGAAAACCACCGTGATTTCCGGCGAGGGGGGACTGATATTTCCCGCAGCGTCCCGGGCCGCGGCGGAGAAGAGATTCTCGCCGATATCCAGCCCCGTATCGCTGAATCTGAAATGGCCCGCCGGAGAGATCCGGATCAACGTGCCCGCATTCACGAAAGCGATCTCTCCGGACCGAACCCAGAAAAGGAGGTCGAGGCCGTTGAGGTCCTGCTGCAAGATTCTTTCCTCCCCTTGGAGCGGGAAGCGGACGGAGCGAACGGAATACCCATTCCCGTCCCACCGGGCGAAGAGAATCTGTCTGCCG
Organism: Candidatus Manganitrophaceae bacterium; assembly: GCA_004297235.1. Lineage (GTDB taxonomy): Bacteria > Nitrospirota > Nitrospiria > SBBL01 > Manganitrophaceae > Manganitrophus. The sequence goes on from SCUR01000532.1 coordinate 1,223, forward strand.
TCGGGGGACCAATTTGTATCAAACTCATCCTCGGGAGCGTTTGTCACCTGAACCGCGGTTTGATTGTCGAGACTCCACGCATAGACGTCGCTGTTTCCGTTCCGATAGGAAGCGAAAGCGATTTCGCGACCATCGGGAGACCAACTGAGGGAGAAGCCATCCGCTGCATTGTCGATTTCCTGGGAGGTCCCTGTCGAAAGGTCAATCAGGTAAAGGTTCTGATAAACAAAATAAGCGATCTTCCTTCCGTCCGGAGAGAATTTAAGCCGGTTCGGATAGACGCCGTCCGTGACCTGGACAAAAGCGCCGGTGGCCAGCTCCTTGATCCAAATATCGTCGGCCCCTCCCCGACTGCTGATAAAGCCGATCTTAGCGCCATCCGCAGACCAGGAAGGTCCCGACTCATAAGCCCCAATGCCTTCGGTGAGTGGTGTACTCAACCCGCTCTTCAGGTCATAGAGGCCGATGCGGCGATTGAA
>SCUR01000533.1 GCA_004297235.1 Candidatus Manganitrophaceae bacterium
TTATCATATGAAGCCTCCTTACCTCGATGAGATCCGGCGACAGATCAAAGGGCTTCGGAAAAAAGGGGTCCACCTCTTGCGGGACGGCCAGGTCCTTCACTTCTAGCCGCTCACCTTTTCCGCGTTGCACTTCAACGTGAGGTCTGCTAGAATAATCTTCCTTTAAGGCGGCGTACCCAAGTGGTTAAGGGAGCAGTCTGCAAAACTGCGATTCAGCGGTTCAAATCCGCTCGCCGCCTCCACTTTTTCCCACGTGAATTCACTCTCTTCAAGAGGCTCCCTCCCGCATAATTTCCTGAAATTTTCTTCAAGACATTTCCTCTCCGCCTCACCCCGAATAGGAAATTGTTTTCATTTTTTGCAAGAGTCTGCAATGGTATTAATGCGCTCTCCCGCCTTCCGTACGGAACAACAACGATCTATTGGGGTCTTTCGTTAGAAAACGGCCGATTTATCCCGCCCTTTGTAAAAATTCAACCGTCTGTTTCCAGGTATGTGGGTTGCATTACATTACGTTCTGAACCGAGTTGCCGTTCTAAAAATCATGCGGGGAACGATGATGCAGACAAAAGAAGCAACCATCAGCAACAGGAGTCCTCTCTTAAAGAGCCGGTGGGACGTGTTGATCACCGGAGCCCTTTTAGAAATGGAACCGAACTGGGTGATCCAGGTTGGAACCAAAAGTAAGTTCTCCTCCGTTTATTCCGCGAACATTCTCTCCAGACTCGGCCTGGACCGCCACGCCGTCATCAGCGTCGTCCAAGACACGGACAGCCTGCCCCGCAAGAAGAATGTTCACTACCTCGAAGGAGACCCGCTCGATTCCTCGATCTTGGCATCGATTAAAGACCGAATTCGACCGGAGGACAAAGTCATGGTTATTTTGGAAGACGGGCTCAAGATGCGCCCGATTGTTGAAATACAAACATATGCTCCCTTCGTGACGGAAGGAGGTTATCTGGTCTTGGATGAAGAGATCGATGCATTTGCCCTGAAATATGTGGAGTTCGAACCGGATTGGATCATGCCGAAGCCTCAACTCTATCTAAGGAATTCGGCCTCTTACCACTATCGATTCGATAATCTGACCCAATCTCCGACGAGATCAAAGTGCGCCTAAAATGCTTCTGCAATTGACTCAGGCGCTGAGCCTTCTTGGCAATGAGGAATCGCGCATCAAGTTGACATCCCCCCTTTTTATGTTACCTTTCAAAGAAAATGGGGAGAGGAAATGCCGAGAGTTCTCATTGCGGATGACAGCGCTTTTGAGGTCGAGCAGATCAAAGCGGTCTTTGCCAAAATGGGGTTCGAGATCTCCTGGGCCTATACCGGCGCAGAGGCGATCAAACAGGCGAGACGGAAAACCCCCGATCTCATTCTCCTCGATGTCGTTCTTCCCGATATCACCGGACATGATGTCTGCCGGCTGCTGCGCGCCAATCCGGAGACGGCGGGGATCCCCCTCATTATGATCACCGTTCGGGATAAAACCGAAGACAAAGTGCTCGGTTTCGAGCAGGGGGCGAACGACTACATTACCAAACCGTTCGATACCCGCGAGTTGAAGGCGCGCGTCCGGGCCTGTCTCCGAATGAAGCAGCTGCAAGACGACTTGACCCAAAAGAACGAGGAGTACAAGTCCCTTCTGAAGCACGTTCAGGAACTCGCCATTACCGATTCGGTCACCGGCCTCTTCAATCGCCGCTATTTTAAGGAGGTCTTGCAGCAGGAATTTTCCCGGGCGCAACGTTATGGGACCCTCTTCTCCTGCTTCATGATCGATGTCGATCAATTTAAACAGATCAACGATAACTACGGCCACGAAGCGGGAGACAAGGTATTGAACGATCTGGCGCGCCTGCTTCAGATTCAATTGCGGGATGTCGATCTGGTTGCCCGTTATGGAGGGGATGAATTCGCCATTCTCCTCCCCGAGTCCCCCCGCGAGAAAGCCCGTCAGGTCGCCGAGCGCATCCGCGAAGCGGTCTGCAATGAGGTCTACTCCTTTATCCCCAAGAAACAGCCGGTAACCCTCAGTATCGGCATCTCCGGAATGCCCGACCCCGGTTTCCAGCACGCTTCTCAAGTCGTCTCGACCGCCGATTTCGCCCTCTACCGGGCAAAAAACAACGGCAAGAATCGGGTGGAAGTGGCGACCTTTCAAGAGCTCGGAGTGAAGCCTTCCCCGGAGGAAGAAGAAAAGGTCGATCAGCCGAGATAACATTTTCTTCTCTCCCGCGCTTTTCCGTCATCAAATATCCCCTCTCCTCTTTCATCATTTTCTCCTAAATCAACTCTTGCCCCTGCGGCGTCAGCGGCCTTCCTTGAATCGTTCCGATCCAAACCTCTATAATTTAGTGAGGAGCGGGGAGGACGATAATCAATCGTCTCAGGGAGTGTTCGATGGCTGGAAGCCGAATAGATTGGCGGTTGGGTTTGGGAGCGGAGGTGCAGGAGGGGGGAGTCCGGTTTCGCGTATGGGCTCCCAAGCCTTCACGCGTCGACGTAGTCGTTGAAGGGGAAGGGACCTTCGGGTTGGAGCCCGAGGGAGGAGGATATTTTTCCGGAACGGTTCGGGGGATCGGCGCCGGGGCGCGTTATCGCTATCAACTCGGCGACGGAAAGCGGTATCCCGATCCCTGCTCGCGTTTTCAGCCCGAGGGGCCGCACGGGCCGTCGATGGTCGTCGATCCGGGGAGATTCCGCTGGCGCGATTCGGGATGGCGCGGAGCGAATCTGTCGGGACAGGTCATTTATGAATTGCACATCGGGGCCTTTACCGCTGAGGGAACTTTTGACGCGGCGGCGCGTGAGATCGAGGAGCTCCGGCGCGTCGGGATCACGATGATCGAGCTGATGCCGGTGGCGGAGTGCCCGGGCCGCTGGAACTGGGGATACGACGGGGTCGATCTCTACGCCCCCGCTCACGTGTATGGAGATCCCGAGGGGTTGAAGCGCTTCGTTGATAGGGCCCATCAGCACGGGATGGCGGTCATCCTCGATGTAGTCTACAACCACGTGGGACCCGACGGTAATTATCTCAAGGCGTTCAGCGATGATTATTTTACCGACCGGTACAAGAATGAATGGGGAGAGGCGATCAACTTCGACGGGCCCGGCGCAAGGGAAGTCCGCGAGTTTTTCATCCGGAACGCCTGCTACTGGATGGCCGAGTTTCATCTCGACGGCCTGCGGCTCGACGCCACGCAGCAGATCTTCGACGCCGGTCCGACGCATGTTTTAGCGGAGCTGTCGCGGCGCGCCCGCGAGGCCGCCCGGCCGCGCAAGATTGTTCTCATCGGCGAGAACGAGTGCCAGCAGGTGATCGCGCTGTCGCCGGTGGAGAAAGGGGGGTATGGCCTCGACGCCCTCTGGAACGATGACTTCCATCACGCGGCGCGGGTGGCGCTGACCGGCCGGCGGGAGGCCTACTACACCGACTATCGCGGGGAGGCGCAGGAATTTATCTCGGCAGTGAAGCGCGGGTTTCTCTATCAGGGACAACACTACCTCTGGCAGGACAAGCCAAGGGGCTCGCAGGTGACGACGGAGCCTGCCGCCGCCTTCATCCACTATCTTCAAAACCACGACCAGGTCGCCAACCATCTGCATGGAGAGAGACTCCACGCGTTGGCCGGTCCGGCCAGGATCCGGGCGATGACGGCGCTCCTGCTGCTCGCCCCGCAGACGCCGCTGCTCTTCATGGGGCAGGAGTTCGGCGCATCGAGTCCGTTTCTCTTTTTCGCCGATCATAACGGTACCCTCGCGCCGTTGGTACATCGGGGGCGGAAGGGGTTTCTCTCGCAATTTCCCGGTTACGCGACCCCGGAAGCGCAACGGGAGATTCCGGATCCCCGCGCGGAGGAAACCTTCTTGAAAACAAAGCTCGATTTTTCCGAGCGGGAGAAACATGCCGAAATCTACCGTCTCCATCAAGACCTGCTCTCATTGCGCCGAAACGATCCGATCCTCGCTCTTCAGTCGCGGGAGGGAATCGACGGCGCGGTGTTGGGACCGCAGGCTTTCGTCCTGCGGTTCTTCGGGAACGAGGGGGATGATCGCTTGTTGGTTCTGAACCTGGGTCTGGACCTCGACCTGCGGCCGGCCCCGGAGCCGCTTTTAGCCCCGGTCCATCCAACCGGGTGGCGGATGGTCTGGTCGAGCGATGACCCGCGTTACGGCGGACCGGGGGCCGTTCATCCTTCCGATTCGGGCGGCTGGCGGCTGCCGGGCGGATCGGCTGTTTTTCTCTCCGCGGTACCGGCTTAATCCATACTTTGACGGCATCGACTTCGAAGAGAGGAGTGATGAGCGAACCGATCCTGACCTTCCCATGGAACCGAGAGCAAGATCCGGAGTTTCTCCGGACGCGCGAATGGCTCGTCACCAACGGGTTGGGCGGCTATGCCTCCGGCACGCTGCTCGGCATTGGGACCCGCCGTTATCACAGTCATTTTGTTCCGAACCTTCCGAAATGGGGGAGAACGGTTATTCTCCCGCGGCTCGATGAGGAGGTTCACCTTCCCGATCGGACTGTTCTCTTGGGAGGGGCGGAGTCGGCTGACGAGCGTTTGGAAGGAGAAAACCATCGGTACCTGAAAGAATTTCTGCTGGAGTGGATGGTCCCGACCTGGCGATTCGATCTCGGCGGCGGTATCTTGGAAAAGCGGATTATCATGCCGTACAGCCAGAATACCGTTTATGTCGTCTATCGTTTTGAGGGGAAGAGACCGATCCGGATGAGCCTCCGGCCGTACATTACTTTTCGCGGCCACGACGGCCCGCTGAGGGATGATTTAAAATGGCCGATTCCGGTGAAAATCTATCAGGGACACTGCGAATTCCGTCCGGTCGAGGAGGCGCCGAGTCTGCGGCTCTGCGTCCGACCCAAAGGGCAGGCGTTCACTTTTCAAGAGAAGAGCAGCGGGCCGCTTCTTTATCGGGTGGAGCGAGAACGAGGGCATGATTCTCTGACGGAGCTTTACAGCCCGGGCTATTACGAACTGGAGCTCTTCCCCGGCGAGCCGTCCGCATTGGTGGCGAGCACCGAAAGATGGGAGATGCTCGACCCCCTTCCTGCCGCGATCTTCGAGGCGGAGCGGTCGCGCCATGAAAAACTCTTGTCTCTGGCGCCGCCTGTGGCCCGCAGCGGGATGAGGGCGCAGCTCGTTCTGGCCGCCGATCAGTTCATCGTCCTTCCCGGAAGCCGGCTCGGTGAAGATGTTCTGGCCCGCGCCTCGGGAGACCAGGCGCGGACGGTGATCGCCGGTTATCACTGGTTTACCGATTGGGGACGCGATACGATGATCAGTCTGGAGGGGCTGACCCTCTGCACCGGACGCCACCGGGAGGCGGGGGCGATCCTCCGGACCTTCTCCCATTATCTAAAAGACGGTCTGCTGCCGAATCTTTTTCCGGAGGGGCATCGAACCGCCCTCTATCATACCGTCGACGCAACCTTTTGGTACTTTCACGCCATTGATCGCTACCAGCGGGCGACGGGGGATCAAGAGACCTTGAAGGCCCTCTTCCCCGCGCTGAAATCGGTGATCGAGCATCACCTCAAGGGGACCCACTTTGGGATCGGCGTCGACCCAAAGGACGGATTGATTCATGAGGGAGCGCCGGGTCTGCAACTCACCTGGATGGACGCCAAGGTGGGCGATTGGGTCGTGACGCCCCGGCGCGGCAAGCCGGTGGAGATCCAGGCGCTCTGGTACAATGCCCTGCGGCTGATGGCGCTCTGGGCGAATGAAATGGGGGAGCCGTCGCAGGAATATGCCGACCTCGCCGATCGGGCCTATCAGTCGTTTAACGCCCGATTCTGGTATGAGCCGGGCCGGTACCTCTATGATGTGATCGATGGAGAGAATGGGGACGATCCGAGCCTTCGCCCGAACCAGATTTTCGCAATCTCTTTGCGATTTCCGGTCCTGGTGAAAGAGCGATGGCAGCCGGTGATGGATATCGTGGCTGAGCGTCTTTTGACCCCGGTCGGGTTAAGGACCCTTGACCCGGCCCACAAAGATTACCAACCGCGCTATTTCGGCGATCTCCGGGCGCGGGACGCCGCCTACCATCAGGGAACGGTCTGGGCCTGGCTGATCGGTCCCTTCTTCGACGCCTGGCGAAAGGTCTATGGAGAAGGGCCCCGTACGGAAGCGCTGCTAAAAGCGTTCGAGGGGCGTCTCTACGATAACGGCGTCGGCACCATCAGCGAAATCTTCGACGCCGAGCCTCCCCACACCGGCCGCGGCTGCATCGCGCAGGCCTGGAGCGTTGCGGAAGTCCTCCGCGCCATGATGGAGAGCAAAACACCGAACGGTCTTCCGCCCCCGAAAGAGTAGAGACGTCCCGCCGGGACGTCTCTACGATGAAAACCATCATGCGGGTCGCCCCTACAAGTCGACCCTTTTGAACAAGACCAAGGCCCGGGCTGGAAGGGGGAAAATCTCGCCGCTTTTGAAGCGCTCCGGTTTCTCATCGGGCGCGGCGGTGTGGATGCAGACCTCCCAGAGCTGGGGGGCCGTCTCCTTCGGGAGGGTGAATTGAATCGGCTCGTGATGGGCGTTCATCAATATAATAAAGGCATCATCTCGGATCGGGTTTCCCTCCGAGTCGGTTTCATCCAGATCATCGCCGATTAAGCGCAGCCCGACGACCTTCACGAAGAAGGTGTTCCACTCATTGTCGGTCATCTCCTCGCCGTCGGGCCGGAACCAGGCGATGTTTTTGATGTCGGTCCCGCGGATCTTCCGGCCGGAGAAATATTTTCGTCTCCGGAAAATCGGATGTTCATGTCGGAGGCGGATGAGCTTCTTCGTGAATTCGAGAAGCTCGCGATCACGCGGACTCCATTTCCAGTGGTGCCAGGAGAGGGGATTGTCCTGGCAGTAGGTGTTGTTGTTCCCCTTCTGGGTCCGCCCGACCTCGTCCCCGCCGAGGAGCATCGGGACCCCCTG
>SCUR01000534.1 GCA_004297235.1 Candidatus Manganitrophaceae bacterium
CACAACGCCCCTTTTCGGGCGGCATCCTTTGGGGCGGATCTCATTTGCGGAGCCATCTTGCTACCTGCTCTAAATTTCGCATCACCGCGCCACGATTGGACAAGACCACCTGATAGGCGCTCTCCCCCCGCTTTTTCATTTCATCGGGATGCTGCGCCAGCCAGGCCATCTGGTTTCCCAACTCTTTTCCGTCGGCGATCTCGATCCCTCCCCCCGCCCCTTTGAGCTGGAGGGCGATCTCTTTGAAGTTCGACATAAAGGGACCGAAGAAAACCGGCTTCCGCCCGGCGGCGACTTCGAGGACGTTGTGTCCGCCGATGGGGACCAGACTTCCTCCGACGAAGACCAGATCGGCCAGCGCATAATATTGATCGAGCTCCCCGAGCGTGTCGAGAAGGATGACGGGAGAAACTATTGCGGATTGCGGATTGCGGATTGGGGATTTAAGATCTTTATCTTCCGCATTCCGCATTTCACTCAGCGCCGTTTTCCGGACGGAGGTCATTCCCTTCGCCGAAAGAAGCGCTTCGACTCGCTCCAATCGCTCCAGATGCCGAGGAGCGATCAGAAGTTTGATCGGGCCGATTGTTTCGGTCACGATGCGATATGCATCGAGAACCGCTTCCTCCTCCCCCTCATGGGTGCTCCCGGCGATCATCAGCTTCTCATTGGGTTGAAGGCCGATCTTCTCTCTTAACGCCGCAATCCGCACTCCGAAATCCGCAATCGGTTCCGCCTTTCCTGCAGCCTGATCATACTTCATGTTCCCTGTCCGGATCACCCGCTCCTCGGGAGCCCCCAAGGTTCGGATCTTCTCGGCGTCCCGCTCCGACTGCATCAGAAAAAGCGAGACTTCTTCCAGGACGAACGACAAGAAGAAGCGAACCCAGCGATAGCGCCGGTATCCCTTCTCCGAGATCCGGCCGTTGATGAGAATGGAGGAGATCCCCCGCTTCGAGAGGGTCCGGAGGAAATTCGGCCAGAGCTCCGTCTCCAGGAAAATGAAGAGCGCCGGTGAAATTCGGCCGATCACCGACCGGGTGACCCAAGGAAGATCAAAGGGGAAATAGAGAAAGCGGTCGACCCCTTTGAGGCGCTGGCGGGCCGCCGCTTGGCCGGTCGGCGTCGTCGTCGAGAATACGATTCCGGCTTCAGGATACCGCACACGGAGAGACTGAATAAACAGCTCCGATGAAATCACTTCCCCCACCGACACCGCATGCACCCAGATCACCCGCTTCCCTTCGAGAGGCTTGAAAAAATCGCGCGGATACCGGCCGAGGCGCTGCATCACCCCCTCCCGGTACAAGGGCCGTCCGAGGAGGCGCCAAAGAAGCAGGAGAGCGAGGATCGGCAAGGAGAGAAGGATCACCGCCTGATAAAGTCCAAAAAGAAATCGCTTCATGGCAAGACCTAAAACACGGCAGGCGCGAGGCGGGAGGCGGGAGGGGTCAGGTCAAAAGATTTAAGGCTTCGACTCCTCACTCCTAACGCCTTACGCCTCACGTTACCTTTCACTTCGCGCTTTCCTGAAACTGCATCTGATAGACCTTTCGGTACGGGCCGTCGCGGCGCATCAGCTCCTCATGCCGGCCCCGCTCCACGATCCGGCCCTGATCGACCACGACGATGCAGGTCGCCCGTTGGACCGTCGAGAGACGATGGGCGATGACGAAGGTGGTCCGGTTCTCCATCAAGTTCATCAGCGCCTTCTGAACGACGAACTCCGACTCGGCATCGAGCGCGGAGGTCGCTTCATCCAGGATGAGGATCGGAGGATTCCTCAGAAGGGCGCGCGCGATCGCCAGACGCTGGCGCTCTCCTCCCGAAAGATTCGCCCCCCCCTTTTCCAAAACGGTATCGTACCCCTTCGGCATCTTTCTGATGAAGAGATCGGCATACGCCGCTTCGGCGGCCCGGATGATCTCCTCATCCGAAACGGCGTCGAGACCATAAGCGATGTTCCACCGGACGGTGTCGTCGAAGAGGACCACCTCCTGGCTGACGATCCCGATCTGATTTCGAAGCGAGCCGAGATGAATCTCTTGGATCGGAATGCCGTCGATGGAAATGCTTCCGTTCTGCGGCTCGTAAAACCGCGGAATCATATTCACCAGCGTCGTCTTGCCGGCGCCGCTGCTCCCGACCAATGCAATCACCTCTCCCGGCTTCGCCTTCAAATTGATGTTCGAGAGGGCCGGCGTCTGGATGCCGTCGTAATAAAAAGAGACCTCCCGGAATTCGATCTCGCCGCGCAAGCTCGGCACTTTTCGGCGGCCGGTGTCGAGCTCCCGCTCGTTTTTCTCGTCGAGAATCATAAAGACCCGCTCCGCCGCGGCCAACGCCTGCTGGAGAATGCTGTTGGCCGAGCTCAGCCCCTTCATCGGCGCATACATCATCATCGAGGCGGCCATAAAGGAGAAGAAGGTCCCGGGGGTCATCTGATCGGTGATGACCTGGTATCCGCCGTACCAAATGATCGCGGCGGCCCCGATGCTCCCGAAGGTTTCCATCATCGGGCCGGTCACCTCTGAAACCGAAGTCGCCCGCATGACGTTTTTAAAGTAATTCATATTCTTTTTGTTGAAGCGTTCCGTCTCGAAATCTTCCCGCCCGAAAGCCTTGACGATCCGAATCCCCGCAAAGGTCTCCTGCAGAACGCTGGTCAAGTCGCCGATCTTTTCCTGGCCCATCCGGGCGATCTTCCGAAGACGTCTCCCCACCCGGATGAGGGGATAGGTGGCCAGGGGGATGGCTAAGATCGCCGCCAGGGCAAGCCGCCAATTTTGGTAGAAGATGACCCCGGTCAGGGCGATCATCGTGAGGGTCTGCTGAAAAAGATCCTTCACCACCGTGGAGACCGCCGTCTGCATTAAACCGACATCGTTAATAACGCGCGACATCAATTTTCCGGTCGCATTCTTCGCATGAAAGCCGATCGGAAGAAGGACGATATGATGATAAAGATTCTTTCGGATATCGGCGATGATCCGATTGCCGATGTAGCGGACAAGGTAGGCCTGTCCGTAGTTGAAGGCCCCTTTGAAGAAGGCGACCACGATGATCGTCACCGGAAGGATCATCAGCATGACGCCGTCTTTTCGAATGAACACGTCATCCAGAACGGGACGGACGAGCCAGGCGTAGGCCGCCGTGAGAAGCGCCACCATGGCGCTGCAAAAAAACGCCCCCGCCAGCGTCCACCGGTACGGCTTCAAAAATTTGAGTAGTCGAAGATAAAGCTTCATGTTGGCCTGTGAAATAACGTGAGGCGTGAGGCGTGTAGCCTAGAAAATGGAGCGGCTACCAGAAGCGTGAGGGGTAAGATCAAATAATTTAATCTTTTACCCCTCACGGCTCACGTTCCCTTCTTTGTCGCCTCACGGCATCTAACGTCTCCCGTCATTTAAGTTTCTCCAATATAATGTTCGCCGCGCGGCTGGAGGCTCCGGCGGCGCCGAGCCGCTCCGCAACCTCCTTCAACTCTCGACGCATCCGCTCGCGCGCCGAATCGTCCTTGAGAAGGGCGCCGACCTCCGCACAAATCCGCTCGGGGGAGACCTCCTCCTGGAGCAGCTCCGGCACGATCCGTCTCCCCGCGACGATATTGACCAGTCCGATCGAATGGAGATGAACCAAACGCCGCGCAATCCAGAAGGTCAACGGGGAAACCTTGTAGACGATCACCATCGGCGTCTGGGCGAGCGCGACCTGCAGCGTCGCGCTTCCGGAGGCGACGACGATCACGTCCGATGCCCTTA
>SCUR01000535.1 GCA_004297235.1 Candidatus Manganitrophaceae bacterium
ACCAAGAAAGCAGTGTCGGCGATTATCGATGAAACTTTCACTGCGATCGCCAAAGGGATCAAGAAAGTCGGCCGGTTCTCCTTCCCGGGTTTCGGAACGTTTACGGTAAAGAGCCGCGCGGCGCGTAAAGGAAGAAATCCACAGACCGGCGAGCCGATCAAGATCAAGGCGAGCAAATCGGTGAAATTCAAGGCTGCGCCGGTTTTCAAAAAAGGTTTGTAGGTCAACGGGAGGTACAATGATGCCGACAGTATTAAAAAGAATAGAGAACGAAACCGGTAGAGAGATTCCTCGGGAGTCAATCAGAGCAAGAAAACTCTCTCCGAGGGAAACGGAGGTGCTCCGGCTGGCAGCTGAGGGATACAAGAACAGGGAGATTGCCGAACAGCTTGGCATCCGGGTAAAGACGGTGGAGACCCACCGGGCCAACATCAACAACAAGCTCGCCTTTCGCAGCGTCGCACAGCTGGTCCGCTACGCGATTGGCAAGGGTCTTGTCTCCGTCGAGATCGAATAACCGACTCTCTATCTGCAGCCGGATCGCTTTTTTCTCTTCTCAGCTTTCTTCTGATAGATCCTGATTCGGTTTTCGATCCCATCGAGCATCTCTTCAAGCGCTCTTTCGGTCCGCGAGGTGTCTGCAAGAATCCTTCGGGCAAGCTTATTTCGGTCTTTGGTCTCAAATTTTCAGGCGGGATCTTTACGCGAAAACGACCTTAATTCCTGTTTGATTCTCCGGCTCTGATTGATGAGAAATTTGCAAAGCCGATTCAGGTCGGAAATTCCGACCGTTTTTGCTCTGGGGTCGGAGAGCAACTGAACGGAAATCGATAACATCCCCAATGTCTCTAAATCGTTTGCCTTATAGGCGACGACTACATCCGACCAGAGCTCGCGAGACGATTCATCTGATTGAAGACCGGTGTCGGGATGAAGCATCCGGGCCATTTGTCGATACAGATTTTTTAATCTTTGTTCTTTCTCCTTTTTCTGAGATTCGATGAAGTCGAATTCTTTCCGATCTCTTTTTTCTTGGGTCGGCCGTCTTCCATAAATGATGCCAGCTCTTCAAATAGCTTCTCAAAAAGAGCCTCCTCGTCGAAAGGATCTTCCGGATCTTCGTCTGATTCGAAGTTCGGTTCTCCTGAATCGATGTTCCCTTGATTGGCCTGGTATTTTTCTTCTTCATATTCCTGATTTGCGAATTCATAGGCCTTTCTGGGCGAGAGAAATTCTTCATAGACCAATTGTTCGATGCGGTCGAGGAAGATCGCCCTCTCTCTGAGTCGATTCTGAAGTGTCGCGACCCTTTGCATTTTCTCCCCGGCGATGCCGTTTATCCAATGCCCGAAGGAAGGGCGAACCATATTCAGATGATGAGACAACTGCGCTCTGTTCTTTAAAAGCGCTTTCTGCGCGCGCTTGAATTTGTCGAGCGCTTTTTTCCGAATCGGTTCCTGATCGACCACGATCAGCGATTTACAGCCGGTGGAGTCGGGGGGACGCTTCTTTTGTGGACGATTTTTTGGCTTCTTCATCCCGAGGCGAGAATCATCTCCTACGGGGAGAGCTCATGGGCTGGGGAGTCATCATAGATTAAATTTTAGGATCTGTAAATTGGGAAGCGCTTCGAATCGGATATTCGGCTATTTGCGCAGCCGGGCTTCCTCCTCCGAAAGCTCCCGATCGATCCCTCGGCGGATCAGATCGATCATCGATCGGCCGGTCCGCTTCTTCCAACGAAGGAGGCGCCGGTACTGCTCCGAATAAAGGAGCACCTGTGTCCGCACCAGGGCCGCGCCCTCCCCCACCGCGTACTGCGGTTTCTTCTTCAAAACAATCGTCCTTCCTTTTCCCGATGACGCCGGCGGGCGATCTCGTAGGCCTTCTCGAGGGTCAGACCGTTTTGATGCATCGCGACCATCTGGCGCACCAGCGGGATCTGATCCCGGTTGTAAAGCCGTCTTGCGCGCTCCCGAACCTGCTTTGCGATCACATCCAGGTACTGACGCTCAAGAAGATAGTGGATGATATTCTTGTATCGGACCTTATTCTCTTTCGAGGCGGGACAGGCCGCCATAAACGCTTTCAGCGGGATGTACCGTCCATCTTCCGGAAGGACCTCGACTAATTTCACATGCTTCATATCGCGGGTTCTGCGGACCCGTTTTCCATCTGACATACCGCTTCCTCATAGGCTAATCGGATACATTGACGCAATTTCCAGATCCCGTCTTCGGCAAGAGGGACCGAGACCTCCACTTTCCTGCCCGACTCCTGAGCGTTGATGAAGAGAACGCCGTTCGCGGCCAGGATGATCTGCAACCGCTTTTGCCTTCCCTGATACTGATGAATGAGCGCCAGGATCTCCCCCGACGCGGGCTTGCCCGTCTCGGGCTTACCCGCCGCCGATTCCAGCGCCCATCCTATTTTTCCGAGATCCTCCCTGGAGAGGCGGAAGACTACTTTATGCTCCCATGCGTATTTGTGGCCCCCCTCCCGGGGAATCCCCTTTTCCTTGCCTGGAAGGGATCGGGCCATTTCCAGCCAGACGGCCCACTCTCCGTGATAGACCTTTGCCCCCAGCCTCAGGGTGCCGGATCCGCGATACCACGTCTCTTCGAAGGTGCGCATGAAGATATTCTACATAGAATCTACATAGAATATCAAGAAAAAATATTAGCTGCACATTCAGCTAAACCCGGATCTTCTCTCCTCCGTCCGGCCGATCCCCCTCCCCCACCGGCCCGCCCCTCCGACCCGCCTCTGCCCGCGCGATAAACTCTCTCAAAATCTCCAAAACTCTTGGAAAAGAATTTAGGAAGGGAGGATCGTCGTGGGGGTGAATCTGCGGGGAGTGTGAGAGGGAAGACCGAGGGGCGGGGGACAGCGGAAGAAATATTATTCCGTTAGCTGAATGTGCAGCTAAATGATGAGGAAAAAGAACTCAAAGCGCACCGAAGCGGATGATCACTCCGGAGGTCAACCCGTCAAGGATCCTCCATCAGGCTCC
>SCUR01000536.1 GCA_004297235.1 Candidatus Manganitrophaceae bacterium
TGTTGGCCGGTCGCCTGATAGGTCGAGAAATAAAGCCGGGCGAGTTGGGAGTTGTCGTAGAGCATCTTCTCGAAGTGGGGGACCAGCCAGTGATCGTCGGTCGAGTAGCGATGGAATCCGCCGCCGAGCTGATCGTAAATCCCTCCCCAGGCCATTTTGCCGAGGGTGTAGGTGACCATCGTCCGATAGGTCTCTTCGCCGCTTTCCTGATGGTAGCGTAGGAAGAGGTTGAGCGCCGGGGTGGTGGGGAATTTGGGAGCCCCGCCGAACCCGCCGTGCTTCGTGTCGAAGATCCGGCTGAGGCTCTCCGCCGCCCCTTGCAGAAGATGCGGATCGATCTCCCGCTTGGCGGGGGAGGCCTTGCCGCCGGCCATCTCCCCCAGCGCCGTTTGCACCTGCTCGGCGGTCTTTTCAACTTCGTCCCGCTTCTCGCGGTAGGTATTGGCGACAATATCGAGGAGCTTCGAAAACGCGGGGAGACCGTAGCGGTCCTCCGGAGGGAAGTACGTCCCGCCGTAAAAAGGGACCTTCTCCGGGGTGAGAAACATCGTCAACGGCCAGCCCCCGCCGCGGCGGATGAAGATCTGCACCGCATTTTGATAAATCTGGTCCAGATCGGGCCGCTCTTCGCGGTCGACTTTGATGCTGACGAAGTGGTCGTTCATGATCTGCGCGGTCTCTTCATCTTCGAACGACTCGTGTTCCATGACATGGCACCAGTGGCAGGCGGAGTAGCCGATGGAGAGAACGATCGGCTTATTCTCTTTTTTGGCTTTTTCGAACGCCTCCTCTCCCCAAGGGTACCAATCGACCGGGTTGTGCGCATGCTGGAGAAGATAAGGGCTGGTCTCGTGGATGAGGCGATTGGCGTGCTTGTGCGGTTCCATTGGCCGGTTCCTTTCTGTTCGCGTGAGAATAAACCTCTCTTGAGGCCATCTTAAATCGTCCGGCATCGGTTTGTAAATATAGAAATCGGCGGCAAGCGCGCCGGTGCGGCCAACCCTTTAAGGGATATCGGCTTTCGAAGGGCCGTTCCCTTTCTTGACAGGTTTCCAAACGTCGACTACCTTTTACTTAATTACTTTCAAAACAGGGAGGCAACGATGGACCACTCTGAAATCGAAGGGGAAACACAGATCGGCACGTTCGGGGAAATCGATCCTCAAAAGACAACGCCGGGAAAAGTCGCCGTGGAGAAGAAAGCAAAGCCGGCGAAATCGGGCCAGCGCTCTTATCAGCCGCTGCTGATCTCCGTCCTGGCGGTGGCCCTCATGGCCTTCGGGGGGATGAATTACTTCAAGCTTCAGCAGGAAATCGAGGGGATGCAGCGGGTCATCCAAGGACTGCGTGCGGAGACCGAGACCAAAGGGCGCAGCATCACGACCTTAACGACGGAGGCGAAAAGCCGCGATGAGGCCCTTCAACAGTCGCGTGCGGAGGCCGGCCAATTAAAAGGACAGGTCGAAACGATGCGGCTGGCCATGATGGAACGAGACGGCCAGATCGCCCGGCTCCAGCAGACGGCCCAATTCAGCGCGAAGCTCCCGAAAAAGACGCGGGATCTGCAGGCCCAGCTGGTTCAGAAGCAGATCGAGAATGCTTCGTTGCAGAATGCATTGACCAATCAATCCGGATGGGTCCGGCTCCTTTCCTCACCGACGGCCCATCTGGTCCGCATGGCGGGGCCGAAAGAGGCCGGCACGGCGGGAGGACTTCTTCTCTTTGATTCAAAAACGGAGACGGCGGCTTTTTACGGGTTCGATCTGCCGAAGCTGCCGCCGGGGAAGGTCTACCAGCTTTGGACGATCGGGGCCGCTCCGGTCAGCGCCGGGCTGTTCCAACCGGCGACCGACCGGACGGCGATGGTCAAGATGCCGAAAGTAAACGCGGAAAAATTAAAGGAGTTTGCCGTGACGATGGAACCGGCGGGAGGAAAACCGCAGCCGAGCGGGCCGGTCTATCTGAAGGGGGCCGTTGCAGGACTCCCTCCGTCCTGATGGCGGGGGGGGGAGCGATCCGGAAGCGTCGCGCGGGCCGCGCCTGATTACAATACGCTCGTCGGTCGTTCGCGAAGGACCAGGGCCTTCTGGAGCGCCGATTCGATGGCGCTTTTCTTCCCAATGCCGCCGATGAACTGAATGAACTTTCCTTTTGAAAAGAGGGCCAGCGCCGGCAAGCTGGAGATCTCATACTCCGCCGGGATCTGGTAATTCTCCGTTACGTCCATTTTATAAATGGCGATCTCCCCCTCTCTTTCCTCGGAAAGCCGATCCAGCTCGTACAGCAGGGCTCGGCAGTTACGGCAGGTCGGCGACCAAAACTCCACCAATACCGGCATCGGGCTGTTCTCGATAATCGGATCGAAAGAACGATCGGTTACTTCAGGAATCATCCCCCCCCTCCACCCAGCAAACATTGAGTAGAAATTAACATTTTGCGATGTTATACTTCAAGCGGTTCGTATTTTAATCGGCCGTTACTTTTCCTCCGGCGCCTTCCAAAAGAGGTCGTGATATGGGTTCTCTCAAGATTATCGGCATGAACGAGATGAATGGAATCTTCAGCGTGACCGACCGGCTCGGCATCTCGCGCGAAGCCATTGTCGTTCCGCTCGGCCCCGCTTCTCCCGGGCGGGTCCGCCGCCTGCCGAGCGGAAAGTTCGAGATTACGGTCGATGCCGATCAGCCGATGGAAGCCTGGCTGCCGGTGATGGAGAAGGAGCTGGTCGCCTTCCTGGAAGGCTAGGCCGATCTCTTAACCGCCGTTTCCCCCCGGGTTTAGTTTCGTTTGAAAATACTTCTCCCCGGTCGAGGTCAGATACCAGCTCTTCATCCCCCGCTGTTTCTGGTTTCCCTCCGCCAGCCATCCGTTTCGCGCGCAACCGGCCAAGACGTCGGAGAGGTTCTTCGGTTTCTCGGCGCGGCACTTCGAGAGACACTCCGCGATATCTTGAATGGTGAAGGTCTGCACCTTCTCCCCGTGAAGGAGATGATAGGCGATGGTGATGACGGCGTCGGTGTAGGCTTTCGGGTGCACCGCCGAGAAGAACTCGTTAATCGGGGGAAATGATTTGGGCGGCGGCTCCGGACGGTGAGCGCGCCCGACTTCCGGCGCGATTCCTTCCCGGAGCAATTCTTTTAGAATCACCTGAAAGGCGATTCCGCGGTACGGCTCATCCAATCCTTGAACGCAGTCGAGCGCTTGCTGAACGCGCTCTTTGATCAATTCGTTTTTCACGGACAATCCCCTCTGTGAAGTTCAAGCCATTATATCCGAAATTTAAATCAGAAATAAACAACCCATACTAGCCTCTACTAGTTTTTTGGCCGAGCCGTCCACTCCTTTTGTATTATCCGCGCTCATTTACTCCTTTCGGATTAGACGCCGTGGCGGAATTGACCCATCGGGCCGGTTCATTCTAGGATGAAGCTAGGATGAAAAAAGGCCAACTTTCCCTCTATCAGAAGAAGAGAAACTTCAATCAAACGCCGGAGCCGAGCGGCGTTGAGGGGGCGGAGCACCCTTCTGGGAATCGTTTTTCAATTCAGGAGCACCATGCCCGACGGCTTCACTATGATCTGCGTTTGGAGCGGGACGGGGTGCTCAAGTCATGGGCCATCCCGAAAGGGCTTCCCGCGTCGGAAAACGAGCGGCATCTGGCGGTCCGAACGGAGGACCATCCGCTCGACTATCTCGATTTTGAGGGGATCATTCCGGAAGGGAATTACGGCGCCGGGGAGGTCGTTCTCTGGGAGATCGGCACTTACCGGATCGTCTCAGGCGATCTCGACCGGGGGAAGCTGACTTTCGTCGTATCGGGCCGCCGGCATCATGGCCAATATACCTTGGTCCGAACGAAGGGAACGGGGGAGAAGGAAGCGTGGCTGATTATGAAGACCGGATCGTCTCTCCCTCAGGGAAAAGATCCGCTTCCCTCCCCCTTCGTGCCGATGCGGGCCGTCCTCGGCTACCAACTGTTCTCCGATCCGGAGTGGGTTTTTGAAGAAAAATGGGACGGCGTTCGTGCGCTGGCGCGGCTCGTTCGAGAGGGGGACGAAGTCGAGGTCGATCTCTGGGGGAGGAATCTCTCGCGGTTCGAGGCGCAATACCCGGAGGTGGTCGAAGGGCTGCGCGATCTGATGACGGCGAACCGATCGATCCACTCCCTGATCCTCGACGGAGAGGTGGTGACGTTGGATGAGCGGGGAAAGTCTTCCTTCCAGAAACTTCAGCACCGGATGCATCTGACCGATTCTCGGGAGATCGGGGCGGTGCAGAAAGAGGCGCCGGTGATCTATCTTCTCTTCGACCTCCTCTATATAAACGGACAGTCGCTGATGGAGGCTCCCCTGAGCTACCGGCGTGAGCTTCTCTCTTCGCTTTCTCTGCCTCGCGGACCGGTTCAACGAAGTCCTCTCTATGAAGACGGCATCGCCCTGTTTGATCGGCTTCGCGCAGAGGGAGGAGAGGGGGTCGTCGCCAAGCGAAAGGAGTCGGGTTATCTTCCGGGGAAACGAAGCCGAGAGTGGATCAAGTTCAAGCTCGTTCAGGAGCTCGACTGCGTTGTGGCCGGATGGACGGAGGGGCGAGGGAACCGATCTCACACGATCGGCGCACTCCTGCTGGGCCTCTATGAAGGGGAGGCGCTTCAATACATTTCCCATACCGGAAGCGGGTTTGACGCCGAAATGCTGCGGCAGGTCGAAAAAAAACTCCGGCCGCTGGAGATCAATCAGTGCCCCTTTGCAACCCGGCCGAAGACGAATGCCCGTCCCCATTGGGTGACGCCGCGTCTGGTCGCCCGGGTCAAGTTCACCCATTGGACCGAAGATCGCCACCTTCGCGCGCCGATTCTCCTCGGGCTTCGGGACGATATCACGCCGGAGGAGTGCCGGTTTGAGCCGCAGGTGAAAGCGGAAGAGATCGTTCCGGAGAAGAAGAAAGCGAAACCTGCGATCTGGATCGGCGAGCGGGTGGCGGTCCAGTTCGAAGGGCACCGGATCGATCTGAGCCATCTCGATAAGCGCTTCTGGCCGCGGCAGGACTACACCAAAGCCGATCTGATCGAATACTACGTCAAAGTCGCTCCCTTCCTCCTTCCTCATCTAAATGATCGTCCGCTGACGTTGATCCGTTTTCCGGAGGGGATTGAAGGGGAGTCATTTTATCAAAAGGATTGGAAGGAGGCGGCCCCGCCGTGGGTCAAACGGGTGGCCATCGAAACCGAAGAGGAGAGCAAAAGAAGGATGATCGTCTGCAACAACGCCTCCACGCTGGTCTGGCTCGCCAACCTCGGGAATATCGAATTGCATCCTTCCTATAGCCGCGTCGATTCGGAGGGGGTGCTCGCGCCGCCGGACTTTATCGTCTTTGATATCGACCCGCCGAAGGAAGAAGGAGGGGGACCGGTCGATTGGAAACGATTCGAGCAGGGGGCGGAGGTGGCCCTCTGGCTCCGTCATCTCCTCACCGAAATGGGAATGAGCTCGTTCGTGAAGACCACCGGAAAATCGGGGCTCCACATTTTTGTTCCGATCCTCCCGATCTACAGCTATATCCAAACGCGCCGATTCGCCCGCGCGATCGCCGAGCAGCTTCAGGCCGACCATCCCAAGGAGATCACGACCGCGTGGCAGAAGGAGCGGCGGGGAAAGAAGGTGCTGATCGATTTCAACCAGAATGCGGCGGGGAAAACGCTCGCCTCCATCTACTCGCTGCGTGCGGTGCCGGAGGTGACCGTCTCGTTCCCGGTCGCCTGGGAAGCGCTTTCGCGCGTCTCTCCGCTCGATTTTACGATGGAGTCGGTCCCCGACCTTCTGGCGAAATCGGGCGACCTTTGGGAAGGCATTCTCAAGTCGGCGCAAGATCCGATGGATGCGTTAAAGAAGCTTCAATAAGGAAGGAGTCATTCAATGGCATTTCGATCGTTCTGGAAGGGTTCGATTACGTTTGGGCTGGTGAATATTCCCGTCCGGCTTTACACCGCCACGGAGGATCGGCCACTCAAATTTCATTATCTTCATAAGGAGTGCAATACGCGGATTCAATATCGCAAATATTGCCCGACCTGTAAGAAAGAGATCTCTCAGGAGGAGATCATCCGCGGTTATCCGTATTCGAAAGAGCAATTCGTTTTGATGGATGAAAAGGATTTTGAAAAGGCGGCGGAGCAACTTGAGAGGACGATTGAGATTCTCAATTTCGTCCATATTCAGGAGATCGACCCGATCTATTACGATCGCGCCTACTATGCGGTTCCGGAGGAGGGGAGCGCCAAGGCGTATACCCTCCTCCGGGAGGCAATGAAGAAGATGGAGCTGGCGGCGGTGGGGCGGATCGCGCTTCGACAGAAAGGGCATCTGGCGCTGTTGCGCCCGATCGAAGAGGCGATCGGGTTGGAGACGCTCTACTATCCTGAATCGGTCCGAACCGTTCAAGCGCTGTCGAAGGAGCTTCCGAAGAAGGTCGACTTGAAGCCGAAGGAGCTGGAGATGGCGGTCGAATTAATGAAACAACTCTCCGCGCCGTTCGACCCGGCAGCGTACCATGATACCTATCGCGAGCAGCTCCTTGAGATCATCCACAATAAGATCGAGGGGAGAGAGGTGACAATTTCGAGGCAGGCCGAAGCGCCCCTCATCGATCTGGCGGAAGCGCTCAAGGCAAGCCTCAAGCGAACCAGGGAGAAGACAAAGGGGAAGGGAAAGACGGAGTTGCCGAAGGCGGGATGATCTGAGAAGTGCTTCCTGAAGTAAATAATTTCGAACGTTTCAAAACACACTTTGTTTTAATTGGGATTAATCAATTCTGGGAAAGGGAAGTGGCGGTTAGAGGAGAACGCTTTTTTTGCCAAAGTAGCGCTCCCAATCTTCTTTGGCCGTTATCTTTGAGGCGGATCAGGGCGATTGATCGACCCAACCAATCCGACGAGCGCAATCGCAGAAAAAACAGCGCCTGCATAAAATGTGAACGATGCCCCAAACCGATCCCATAACAGTCCGGCCAACATGCTTGCCGCCAGCATTGCCAACCCGCTCATCAAGTTGAAAAATCCGTAGGCCGAGCCACGCAGGTCGGTCGGAGCAGTCTCCGCCACCATTGTTGCCAGTAAGCCCTGCGTCATACCCATATGCACACCCCAAAGCGCGACCCCTGCCAGTACGACGCCCCAGTGATCGTTCATGGCCAGGACCAGATCGGCTGCTATCAAAACGACGAGGCCCAGCGCCAACAGCTTGGTATGACTCATTCGGTCGGAGAGCCGGCCGAATGGATAAGCCGATGCCGCGTAGACCAGGTTCATCGCCACCATGACAAGAGGCACGAGCGCGATAGGGGTCCCGCCCTGCCGAGCGCGCAAAACTAAGAATGCCTCGCTGAACCGAGCCAGCGTGAAAACCGCACCGATCGCGACGACCCACCAATACGATGCGCCGAGGCGCTTCAGGTTCTCTCGGCGAATCGGATTATTGCGGGTACTCACCGGATGGGGGTGCGGTTCATGTACACCGACTGCCAACAGTGCAACGGCCATTAAGCCGGGAATGACTGCAACCCAGAACACTCGCCGAAAATCGTCGGCCCATAGCAGCATCAAGCCGACGGCCAGCAGCGGACCGAGAAACGCGCCGACCGTGTCCAACGACTGGCGCAGACCAAAAGCGGCGCCCCGGACATGCGCTGGCGCGATGTCGGCGATGAGCGCATCGCGCGGCGCGCCGCGCACGCCTTTGCCGACACGGTCCATTAAACGGGCGGCGAGCACGACGCCAGCAGTGGAGGCCAAAGCAAAGAGCGGCTTGGTGAGTGCACCCAGAGTATAGCCAAATAGCGCGAGCCCTTTGCGCTTGCCGAGATAGTCGCTCAGAGTGCCAGAGAAGACTTTTATGATGAGGGCCGTGGATTCGGCTAATCCTTCAATCAGGCCGACCGCGAAGGCCCCCGTCCCCAGTGTTGTGACCATGAAGAGGGGTAGCAGGCTATGGATCATTTCCGAGGAGACGTCCATCAACATGCTGACGAAGCCGAGCACCCACACACCGGTGGGAATTTGACTCAATGTGCTTTTTACTTGAGTGGACATTCGGAAGTGAAAGCAATATTAATCATCGGCTCCGCTTGAGACAAATCCTCGGATATCGTTGTCCTCAATCTAGGCCTGGATCCATCTAAATTATTCCAATGATGTTCAATACTAACAAAAAACACGGGCTTTCGCTAATGTCGTTTGCTTGGATCCAGGAGATGACTCGAACCGCCCACAGTGGTGCACGAGACACACTGGTTCTTTCTGCAATCAATAATTTTCCGGAAGTTTAAGGACATTTAAAGGACATTTAGTTGTAGGTGAAAGAGAAATCAAGCCCATCCTAGGGCAAAAGCTCTCCGAAGTGCCGGAGTGAGGGGAAGTGCTTGGAGTCGTCGCGGGGGACGCGGCTGCTGGCGTGGGTTTTAAAGAAAAGATATTTGATGCCGAAGGCGTGGGCGGCAAGCAGAACGTCTTCGTTGTCGTCGATGAAGAGCGATCGCTCCTTGTCGAATCCGAGCGCCCGCTGCGCCCCTCTCCAGAAATGGACCTCTTCTTTCGGCAGACCGATATCGCTGGAGCAGAGGATCGTATCAAAGTAGGGGGTGAGGATCGTCTGAGCGAGCTTGATCTGAACCGTCCGGGGGTGAGCGTTGGTCACGAGAGCGATCTGCTTCTCCTCCTGCTTGATGAAGTGGAGGAACGGCTCCACGCCGGGATGGACCTGAACCCGATTGCAGATGCTCTCTTTGAGCGCGATGATGTCGATGCCGAGACGCCGGGACCAGTATTCGATGTCGGTCCAGTTCAACGTTTTTTCTTCGGCGCGGTAGGCGGCCAGCAGCTGGTCCTTGGCGGCTTGGACCGGAATTTTTTTGAGCTCCGCAAATTTTTCGGGGATCAGCTCTTCCCAGAAGTAATCATCGAAATGTTTGTCGAGAAGGGTTCCATCCATGTCGAGCAAGACGGTATCGATCAGATTCCATTGGATCATTCGAATCCTTTCTCCAAGGTCCTCTCTCAAGAAGGACGAATCCCGACCTCTTTGGCAACCCCGTCCCGATAGGCCAGCCATAGCTCCAAAGAGCGCTGCAGGTGGTCGTAAATCCGTTTCCGCGCGGCGCGCGAGGTCGCGTTCTGCATCACGATCTGCCACGCGTCGAGCCGATGACCATGCTCCACCAGATAGTGGGCCCGAATCAGATCGAGCGCGGAAGGATCGAGCTGGTGATGGCGGACGAGGAAATGATTTCGGAGGACCTCCTCGATCGGCGGGGCGGCGGGAGGATTCCCGCTGATCTCTTTCCGATCGTGAATGCTCCCCTCGACGAAGATGGTGATGACGGCGGTCCCTTCCAGCCAGGAGGGGGCGAGGGTCACCTCGTCCAACCATCGACGGTAGCGGCGGCTGGCCGGCAAAAGGGAGATCCGTTGGAAATCACGCTCCGGGAATCCGAGCGCGTCCATCATTTTCAAGAAAAGGGCCGGATGAGGTTTCCCGAGGCTCAAGCCGCCGGTCTCCTCTTCATATAAGTTGGTCGCGAGAGGGCGCCGCGCCTCGGCCGAAGGGGTCTTTGAATAAAGGCGTCCGAGAAAGATGGGGAAATCCCGAACGTACACCGCATATTCTTGTTGATAATGGACTTTGAGTTGCGCTTTATTGATCTTGGGACCGCTGATGTGGCTCCACGCCCAGTGATTCTTCCGGTCCATCATCGATAAAAGTTGTTCCTGGAAATTCTCATCCGTCCAACGATCTTGCCGGCCCAACGTTCCTCCTGGGTAAGAGCAATCAGCGATCAGCCGTCCGCTTCGAAGATTTAAGCTGATCGCTGAAAACTGAACGCTAAAGCTATTTTCAGACAGTGTATTCAAATATCCGGCAATCGTCAAATCATAACTTGACGCCTCAATGCGGGCTCAAGTAGAGTAGGGCCTTCATGGAGGGAGCGTTGGCGGGACCCCAAAAATGGGATCTGATCATTGTCGGCAGCGGCGCCGGAGGGCTGGTCCTTGCGTTGGAGCTGGCGAAGAAAGGGTTTCGAATCGCCATTCTGGACCGGCAGCCGCATTCGGTCTCACTCCCCCGCGGGGAGATTATTCAGCCGAACGGCCTCGGTCTGCTCGACCGGCTCGGCCTGCTCTCAACTCTTTTGGAGTCGGATGTCTACCGAAATGAACGGGTCGATTTTTATCAAGCTTCGGGGCCGCTCCTCTGCGCCGTCGACTACCGTGTTCTTCCCCCCCCCTATGCCTACTCGCTGATTCTCCTCCCCGAGGTCGCTCAAAAACTGCTCTTGGAGAAGGTCGCTCAGGTTTCCAACATCTCTTTTTTTTGGGGAGCGACCTTTCGAAGTCTGATTTATGAAGGGTCCAGGCTGTCGGGGCTCGAAGCGGAGTGGGGCGGCGAGCGAACGATCTTCCGGGCCCCGGTGGTGGTGGGAGGGGACGGCGCCCGCTCCGCGCTTCGGGAGGCCCTCCGGATCCCTTGTCGGCTTCACCGATATGTCGACGGCTATCTGACGATGGTCGTCGATCGGCCTCCCGGTTTTGAGGGAGAGTCGCGTTATTATCTCGGACGACGCGCCCTCTTCGGCGCTTTTCCGGTTTCCAAGGAGAAGCTCTATCTCTTTTACATGGTTCCCTCTCATCATTTGGAGTCGCTCTGCCGGGGGCGATTTGACCTTTTCAAAGAGAGTCTTCTTTCATTTCATCCTTCGCTTCGCTCCTTCTTGGAAGGACCGCTCAAGGAGGTTTCTTCATGGGAGGAGACCTCTTACATGCCCTGCTTCCGGGTTCGATGCGACCGATGGGTCGCCGACGGCGCCGCGCTGATGGGGGATGCCGCTCATGCGATGAATCCGCATGTGGCGCAGGGGAGAAATACGGCGATGAACGATGGGGTCGTTCTCGCGGAGGTCCTGGAAGGCTGTTTTCGGAAGGGAGATTTTTCAACCAAGGCTCTCTCCGTTTACGAGTCGCGCCGCCGTCCCCCTGTCGAAGCGCTCCAGCGCCTGGGGGATGAATTGACCTGGCTTTGGAACAGCGGGTTCCCGCCGCTGGTCTGGGCCCGCGATCGTATCTTCAGATCGATTCATCGCAAGCAAGATCTTCATGACAAAATCTTGATGACGATCTCCGGATTGAAGGAGCATCCTTTCGGTCTAATCGATCGATGGCGGGCGCTTCATCTGTGGGGAGGTCTCTTGAATCGCTCCGAGGAAACGGGACAGCGCATCTCCTCTCCCGATCCGTGAAGCGGCCGTTGAGTTTCATCCGATCCGATGCGAAAAAGTTCATCCCCTTTTCTTAGGGGAAGACCGCTTCAGGATTTGACATTTACACTCTTCTCGGATACCTTTCTGAACGATACGAATGGGTTGATAATCGTGGAGAATCATTCGATGCGACCGGGAAGAGGCCCTCTGATTTCAATGCTCCTTATCTCCTATTTCTTTGTTCTGTTATCGGCTTGCACGTCGGCGGAGGCGAAGCGGGAAAGGCATTATCAGAAGGGGCTCGATTACGCGGCCCACGATAAATATTCGGAGGCGATCGTCGAGTTTAAAAATGTTCTTCAGCTGGATCCGAATCATGCGGATGCGCAATATCAGATGGGGCTTGCGTATTTGAAAATGGGTGGATCGGCGAATATGAGAAACGCCTTTAAGATGTTTTCCGAAGCGGTTGAAAAAAAGCCGAATCTCGTCGACGCCCAAATCAAGTTGGCCAGTCTTTACCTGGCCTCGAACGATCTTAAAAATGCGAAGGAAAAATCAGAGCTGGCCATCCGCAAAGAACCTAAAAATGTCGATGCGCTTCTGGTCAAAGCGCGGGTCGAGCTAAGGGAGGGCCGTCTGGACGATGCGGCCACGACTTTTCAAGAGGCCCTTCATCTTGATTCGGAACGCTTGTCGACCTACTATGAGCTGGCCGGGCTCTATTTGGCGAAGAAGGACCCCGCCGCCGCCGAAGGCTTTCTCCAGAAGGCCCTCGAGATCGATCCCAAATCGATCGAAAGCCACATCAACTTAGCCCGATATTATCATTATAATCGTCAGCCGAAAGAAGCGGAGGCTTTTTATCAGAAGGCGCTGGCGATTGCTCCAAAAAACAAATCGCTCTATTTGGCGCTGGCCAATTTTTATATCATGGAGAAACGAACGGCGGAGGCGGAAGCCCAGCTCGTTGAAGCCAGCCGGTTGGATCCGAAAGATCCGGAGCCGCTTATTTCGCTGGGCGATTTCTATGCGGGTCTTCGTAAGATGCCGGAGGCGGAGAAGGCCTATCTGCAGGCGAAGGAGGCGAAGCCGGAGGGGATGTTCAGCCGGAAGAAGTTGGCCGATTTCTATCTTAACCAGGGGAAGAAGAGCGAGGCGACGGGAATGATCGAAGAGGTTCTCGCCAAAAATGCGGGCGATCCCGAAGGGCTTTTGCTCAAGGGCCGTCTCCTTCTCGCCGAGAACAAAAGCCCAGAGGCCGTCGCCCTGATACGAAAGGCGGTTCAGTCCGAACCCACTCTTCGTTCCGGGCATTACTTTCTTGGGCTGGCTCATTTTTCCGATCATGATCTTCAGCAGGCGAAGTCGGAATTTTCGGAGGCGTTAAACCAGAATCCGAAAGATACGCGCGCGCGGACCGCGCTGGCGGAGATACACTTGCAATCCCGATCGTTCGATCTTGCGATTGCAGAGAGCGAGAGGGTGATCGGGGCCGACCCGTCCAATATCAAGGCGCTGATGGTTTTGGGGGACGCGGCTCTCTCCAAGGGAGAGATCAAGAAGGGGGAGGGCGCGTATCAACAAATCGTCAAATCAGCCCCCGGGGAGCCGATCGGCTACTACCGGCTGGGTCTCCTCCGACGCGGACAGAGAAGAGAGCAAGAGGCGCTGCCGCTTTTCGAGAAGGCATTATCGCTCAATGTGAATCACGCCGACGCCCTGGCGCAGATCGTTGCGATTGATCTCTCGAAGGGGGATTCTGAAAAAGCGCTGAAGCGAATTACGACACAGATTGAGTCTTCCCCCCAAAATCCGGTTTTTTATAATCTGCTGGCAAAATTTTACGCGGCTAAAAAGGATCATAAAAAAGCGG
>SCUR01000537.1 GCA_004297235.1 Candidatus Manganitrophaceae bacterium
TACTCCGCCCCCTGCGCCAACGTCCGGGCGAGCAGCACCCGCTGCAGCTCCCCCCCCGAGAGCTCCGTGACAGGACGGTCTGCAAATGCGGCGGTCTCCGTCTGCCGCATCGCTTCTTGAACCTTCTCATGGTCGCGCTCCGACTCCCGCTCGAACCGTCCCAGATGCGCATACCGCCCCATCAGAACGACCTCCCGGCAAGGGAACGGGCTCTCCGGGATCGGATTCTGCGGCAGGTAAGCAATCCGCCGCGCTAGGCTTTTCTGATCCCATCGGTTCAACTCCCGACCATCGAGAAAGACCGTCCCATCAGTCGGGGTCAGGAGCTTCATCAGCAGCTTGAGCAGCGTCGATTTTCCCGCACCGTTCGGTCCGATGAGACCGACGAACTCCCGCTCGCCGAGTGCGAAATCGATCCCCTTCAACACCGGCTTGCCCCGTCTTGAGAAGGAGACCCTTTCGACAACGATCCCTTTCATCGCACTATCCCCTGGCATCCCGAATCCCCTTGTGGAGCAGATAAAGAAAAAAAGGAACCCCGACCAGCGAGGTGATTGTCCCCAGCCGCATCTCCTCCGGGGCGATCGCCACACGCGCCAGCAGATCGGCGCAGACAAGGAAGCTCCCCCCCGCGAGAAAAGAGGCCGGCAACAAGATCCTGTGATCGGGTCCGATGACCAGCCGGACGACATGCGGGATGATCAGCCCGACGAAGGCGATCGTTCCGGTGAAGGCGACCGCCGCCCCGGTGACCAACGAGGAGAGGATCAACAGCGACCGCTGGACCGATTTGACATTCATCCCGAGCGCCGCCGCCCCCTCCTCCCCATCCAAGGAGAGGAGATTGAGATCGCGGGCGAAGAAGAGAAGGCCGAGGCTTCCGACCAAGATCGGGCCGAGGGCCACCTTCAGATGAATCCAGCCCCGCGCGTCGAGCCCCCCCATCAGCCAGAAAAGAATCTCCCCGACCACCGCGACCGAGGTGATTCGGGAGAGAATCAACGAGAGCATTGAGACCATGAAGATCCCGACCGCCATCCCGGAGAGGAGAAAGGTCGTGACCGGCGTTCTCCCGTTCCGTGTGGCGATCCGATAGACCAAGAGGACCGTGCCGAACGCCCCGCCGAAGGCAAAGGCGGGAAGGATCAACGGATGATGGAAAGCGATTCCGGTCGTCAGTGAGATCACCGCCCCGAGCGCCGCGCCGGCCGAGAGGCCGATCACGCCGGGATCGGCCATCGGATTTCGGAAAAGCCCCTGGAGCGCCGCCCCCGAAATCGCAAGCCCCCCGCCGATCAGCGCCGCCAGCAGTACCCGGGGAAGCCGGACCGTCGTGATGATAATCTCCTGCGAGGGGTCCCACCCGGTCAAATGAACGAACGGGAGCTGATTTAGGATGAGCCGAACGACCATCGGAAACGGCACCGCCACCGCGCCGATCATCGTCGCCGCGAGGATGCTCCCGATCAAAAGAAGGACGAGCAGAGAAATCCAACCCGTTGCGGGACGAATGAGACGGAGCGCCCGCCGCTCGGTGGCCAACGAAACGGTGCTCATGGCCGGCCTCTTTGATCGGATGCCGTTCCGGTCGCAGCGGGAGGGGCGAACAGCTCCGGATGAATCACACGGGCGACCTGCTCGATCCCGTCGACGATATATTGCGAAACCGACGAGAGATGTTTCTCCGGAACGGCAAAGACATGTCGGTTCCGGACCGCCGAGAGATGCCCCAGCGCCGGATGGGTGATCAGCTTTTGATAAAAGTCGGGCTCTTCCGGATTCCAATCGCTGACGATGACGATCTCCGGATCGAGCTGGATCAACGTCTCAATCGAAATTTTCTGATGCCCGATCAGTCCCGCCTCCGCCGCTCGATTTCGGCCGCCGGTCAGCGGGGCCATTTCGTCGAACATCGTCTCTTTTCCCGCCACGACGCCCGTCGGACTGTAGAAGAGCACCCCGGGCCGCGTCGAGGCGGCGGCGACCCGGTTCGCGATATATTGGAGCCGGCGGTTCATCTCGGAGACGATCTCCTCCGCCCGCGCCTCCTCGCCGACCGCCTTGCCGACGGCAAGGATGTTCTGCTCGACCCCTTTAATCGAGGAGAAGAGGGCGAGCTTCATCACCGGCAGCTTCGCGTCGGTCAACGCCTTTACCACATCGGCGGCGGTGTAGGTCGCCACCAAAACCAGATCGGGATGGAGCGCGATCACCCCCTCTACGCTGAGATGGAGATGGTTGGGGACCTTCTTGGCCTCCTCGACGACGTGCGACACCCCCGGATCGACCGAAAGGTAAGTCACGGCCACGATCCGCTTCGGGTCGACCAGCGAAAAAAGGATCTCGTCGGTGCCGAGGGTCAACGAGACGATCCGCTGCGGCTTCTGGGGAGAGAGGGTTGCCTCCGCCGCCCGCACGGATGAAACATCGGCGAAGAGAAGGGGGAGGACAAAAATCCAAATCAGCGAGCGGCTTTGCTTCATCGAACCACTTCCTCTTGGGCCGGCAGCAGATCGGCGAAGACGAAACCATCCCGCGTCACCACCTCGCCGACCGTGACGGAAATCGGATGGCGAAACATCGGCCCCTCGATCGCGAAGCTGTGGAACTCCCCCCGCTCGCCGCACGGATCGATCTCTTTCGGAAGATCGTCGAGGAATGCCGCATCGAAGGTTCGCCCCGCGAACGACGGCGCGAGATGCCGCGGGTCGATGCAGGTGATCACCGCTTTTAATCCCGACGTGACCATCTCTCGGGCCAGGGCATCGGTCGGGATCCGCCAGAGGGGAAAAAGCGGCGTGATCCCGGTGCCCGATAGCTGCCGCTCCCGGTAGGCCCGAATGTCTTCTAAAAAGAGATCGCCGAACGCCATGTGCGTCACCTTATTTTCTTTCGCTTTGTCGATCAGCCGAGACATCGCCGCCTCATACGCCTCGTTGCTGCACGGAGAAGGGATCGGCACGACGTGAAGGGGAAGCCCCGCCGCCTCCGCCTGCGCCTGCAGCAGGCTCAATCGAACCGCATGCATCGCCACCCGCTGATGCCGCTCATTCACGGTCGTGACCAACCCCGTTACCTCGATATCGGGCTGCTGCCTCAGAAGATAGAGCGACCAAGCGCTGTCCTTGCCGCTGCTCCAGGAGAGCCATGTTTTCTTTTTCACGATAAATCCTCTGAAATGCGTCAGGAGTGAGGAGTTAGGAGTAAGGAGATAAAAGATTTTATTTTTCTCTCCTCACTACTCACTCCTGACTCCTCACTCCTCACTGATCTTCATGCATGGCTGTCCCACAACAGATCCGCGATCCCCTTCTTCTTGTTTTCATACCGCGCCATCACGAAGAGCGCATCGGAGAGACGGTTCAGATAGGGGACCGTGAAGGGGCCGACCGCTTCCGCCCTCCGCAGGGCGATGACTTCCCGCTCCGCCCGGCGGCAGACTGTCCGGGCGACATGGAGCTGCGCCGCTCCCGGTGCCCCGCCGGGAAGAACAAAATTCTCGAGCGGCGTAAGCGCTTCCGAGAGACGATCCATCAATTGCTCCAGGGCGTCGATGTGGCGCTGCTCGATCTTCGGCACAGTCATCTTCACCTTGTCTTCCTCCGGAATGCAGAGGTCGGAGCCGAGGTGGAAAAGATCGTTCTGAATCCCGGCCAGCGCCTTCATCAGCTCCCGGTCGAGCCCCGCGGCCATGGCGACGCCGATCTGGGAATTAAGCTCATCGACCGTCCCATACGATGCGATCCGCGCCGAGTCTTTCGGAACCCGCCGGCGGCTGCCGAGTCCGGTGCTTCCGTCATCTCCGGTTCGGGTGTAGACCTTCGTAATCCGTGGCATAAGCCGACTCCTTTCGCAATTCTCTAGACGGGAGGTTCTCCGCCCGCCATGAAACCCTCGGCAACGCTGACGAAGAGAAGGACGCCGACTTCGACGATCTCGTTGAGCGCCCCCAGCGTATCGCCCGTCCAGCCGCCGATCTTCGATTCGAGGAATCGATCAAAAATCAGGACCGATAAAAAGACCAGCAAGGCGGCGATCAGTCCAACCTCTTTCGAAATCAGCCAGGTCGGTCCGACCGCAAGAGCGCTGGCAGCGGCGCAGTGGGGCCAACGAATCTGTCCGATGAAAGGGCGCGCCGTTCCGGCCTCTCGGGCGTACCTCCCGATAAAACTCGCAAGGACCATCGCCCATCGGCTCAGGAGTCCCATCACAAGGAAAGAGGCCGTCCATCCCCGACGAATCATCTCACCAAACAGGGCATATTTCAAGATCAGGACGATCGCCAACCCGATCGCGCCGAAGGCGCCGACATGAGGGTCCTTCATCACCGAGAGGATTCGCCGGCGATCCCCGCCCGCGCCCAAGCCGTCGCAGAGGTCGGCCAGTCCGTCGAGATGAAGCCCGCCGGTGATGAGGGCCGAGACAACCAGGAGCAGCGCCGCCACGACAGACGGGGTTAGGACCGGCCCGAGCAGGAGGGCCGTCCCCATCAAGAGAGCGCCGATCGCCAACCCGACCAGCGGAAAAAAAAGAACCGAGCGACCGAGCTCCCGATCGGGGGCGCACATCGAATGGCCGAACGGGACGATCGTGAGGGTCCCAATCGCAGCCAGCAGACTTCTCACTTTTCTCTCTCCGGGCCGGAAACACCCGCTTCGTCGAAGGTCGCCATCTCGGTGAGAATTCGAACGGCGCTCTCCACCCATCCCATCGCCAACGCCGCGCCGGTTCCCTCCCCCAGCCGCATCTCCAGATCGAACAGCGGGCGGAGCCCCAGCTTTGCCAAGGCGATTCGATGACCCGGCTCCGCGGAGCGATGGGCGCTCAAGAGATACTCCTTTACCTCGGGGGCGAGAGAGACGGCAATCAAGGCCGCGGCGGTCGAGATAAAACCGTCGACCACAACCGGAATCCGGTGCGCCGCCGCGCCGAGGAGAAGGCCGACAATCCCGGCGATTTCGAATCCTCCGACCTTCGAGAGAACATCGATCGGATCGTGCCGATTCGGCCGATTGACCCGAATCGCCTCCTGGATGACCGCCCGCTTCGCCCGGAGCGCCGGGAGATCGATCCCGGTTCCCCTTCCGGTGACGGTCCCAACCGGCGCGCCGGTCAGCAGCGCCGTGATGGCGCTGCTGGCGGTGGTGTTGCCGATCCCCATCTCTCCCGTGCCCAAGAGATTCGTGCCGCGGCGGGCCTCTTCCTCCGCCAGCTCGCATCCGACGGCGATCGCCGACAGCGCTTTCCTCCGCGACAGGGCGTATCCGAATTTCATATTCCGGGTCCCCCGCGCGATCTTTCGATCGACCAGCCCCGGCCGTTTCCCGAAGTCATGGTCGACTCCCATGTCGATCACCCGGACATCGGCCCCCGCTTGTCTTGCGAGGACGTTGATGGCGGCCCCGCCGTTGAGAAAGTTGTAGACCATCTGGGCGGTCACCGCTTTGGGATAAGCGCTGACCTTCTCCTCCGTCACCCCATGATCGCCGGCGAAGACAACGATCGCTTTTTGAAGTGGAGGAACGGGAACTTTCCCGGTCGCCCCGACATACCAGACCGCCAGAGATTCCAGCCGGCCGAGGCTGCCGGGCGGCTTCGTCAATCGATCGAGCCGTCTCTTCGCGAGGAGACGCCCCGATTCCTCCGGCGGCTGGATCCGATCAATGACCGATTGAATTTTTTTCATGACCCTTCCTTTTGATTGGAACGGCGATCCCCGCCATCACCCAGTAGACCTCGTCGGCCTCGGCGGCCCACTTCTGGTGAAGCGTCCCGGAGAGATCCCGAAAAAGCCGAGAGAGGAAGTGATCGGTCGGAACGATCCCCATTCCGACCTCGTTCGACACCGCGATGATCGAGAGAGAGACCGACCGCGCGACTTTCATCAGCCGGTCGATCTCTCCGAGGACCTTCTCTTCTTCCTCGTCGAAAGCGGTCAGCAGATTGGAGAGCCAGAGAGTGAAGCAGTCGATGACGACCACGTCCCCCTTTCCCTCGAGCGACTGAAGGGCCTCGGCCAAACGGACCGGCGCTTCCACCGTCTTCCAACCTTCCGGCCGTTCGCGCCGGTGCCGCTCGATCCGCCGCGCCATCTCCTCATCGGTCGGCTTCGCCGTGGCGATAAAAATCTTTTCGCCCCCCAGCGCCTCTCCCTGCTCTAAAGCAAACCGGCTCTTGCCGGAGCGGGCCCCGCCGAGGACCAGCGTGAGACGATTCATTGAGAGCCCCCCGGCAGGGTCGGCACGATGAGCCGCTTCGAGCGTCCGATCGCACCGACGAGCCGATGAAGGCAAACGGCCGTTGCGACATAGAAGAACGCATGGACCACATAGGGCGGATAATATTTGGCCACGGCCGCCGCATACGGGCCGAAACCCATTTCTCCGAAATATCCGGAGAATAGATAGAAACCGGCGTTGGAGATCAGGAACGCCGCGCTGGCGCCGACAAACAGAGCCAACGACAACGGCATCAGCGTCCACGCGGCCGAGCGATGCCGCCGCGCATACCAGCGGCCCGCTCCCCAGAGGGTCGCATAGGTCGGAACGAGAAAGAGATAGGCCGGCGTGATGCACCAAGCGTCTCCGCCGCCGACGGTCACGACATGATCGATGAGCGTCGCCTCCGCCAAAAAGAGCGGAAAGAAGATCGATCGCAGATAAAGCCCGGAGAGGAAGAAGACGGCGAGCGATGCGTCGTGAAGTCCGACCGCCGATCCGATCGGATGAAACCGGGTCGCCGCCATGAGCGCCGCGAGCAGCAGGGAAATGGTCAAAGCAATTTTTCGATTTTCGGATACCCTCATGACTCCCTCCTCAGAATGTCACCTTCACGCCACCATAGCCGGAGAACCCCGCCGTCCCGTAACCGGTCACCTCCTGATATTTCCGATCGAAGAGATTTTCCAGTCGCCCGAAGAGCGCGAGGCTCTTGTTCACGGTGTAGGTCCCGGCCAGGTGAGCGATGGCATAGTCGCCCAACGGGGAAGGGGATCCGAAATCAAACCGCTTTCCGACATAGATCACTTGAAGAACCAAACGAAGTGGATCAATCGGCCGGACCGAAACGCTTCCGGTCGCCTTATGACGGGGACGCCGGACCAGCTCCTCGCCGGTGTTCTCGTCCAAGGTATTCATCAGCGTGTAATTGGCCGACAGGGAGACCCTCTCCGTCGGCTTTCCGGAGAGCTCAAATTCCCATCCATTGATCTTGGCTCGCGCCACGTTGAGCGGAATCGATTGGCTAAAATCAAAGACAATGAGCTGCTCAATCCGGTTCTGAAAATAGGTCGCGGCCATTCGCAACCGCTCACTCCATAGCAGCTGATCGAAACCGGCCTCGAAACTTTTGCTTTTCTCCGGCTCAAGGTTGGGGTTCCCGCAGCAGGGGAAGAAGAGATCGACGATCGTCGGACCGTGAAAGCCGGTGCCGTATGCCGCCCGAACTTTGCTTCGGGTCGCCTCGATCAAATAAGCGGTCTCTACTTTGTAGGTCGTTTCATTGCCGAAGCGATTGTTATCGTCGTAGCGGACCCCGAGGTTGAAAATAAAAGGGAGCGGGCGGAATTGGTTAAAGGCATAAAATGCGTTGTTGACGGTCCCTTCGTCAAAACTCCCCTCGCTTTCTCCGCGCTGCGATTCATGCTCGTAGCCGACCGTCAGCAGATCACGGCGGCCGAGGGTGAGGTCATGCCGCCAATCCAACCATTTACGGGACGCATCAAACTTTGAGTTGTTGAATACATCGATCGGATCCGGATCGGATAAATTCATCTGATCGGTGTGATAGCCGAGCGTCAGGTGCTGCTTCCATCCTTCCAGGAAAATGGTCGTCAGATTCAGAGCGGTTACCCACTGTTTATCCTTCTGAACAAAATTTAAATTGTCCACCGGACAGAAAAAGGTAACCGGATCGCATCCGTCCAGATCACTCTCGGAGTTGGTATAACGCCCGGTCCATTCAATCCTGATCTTCTCGGTAACGTCGAACCCCAAGCGCGTTGAGAAGGTGGTGTTCTCCTCTCCGTCGTCTTCCGGATTGCCGGCGCGCCGATCCGCCCGGGAGAATCCGCGGCTGTCGATTCGGCCTACCGAAAGAGAATAATCGAGCCGTTCCGTAGAGCCGCTCACTCCGGCGTTCTCTCGGAAGGTGTAATAAGCCCCCGCCTCCAGTGAGAGGGTCGTCGTCGGGGGACCCTGCCCTTTTTTCGTAAAAATCTGAATCACCCCGCCGATGGCATCCGATCCGTACAAAGTGCTCTGCGGGCCTCGAATCACCTCGATCCGCTCGATGTTATCGACGGTTAGATTGGAGAAATCGAACGCGCCGGAGTTGGGATCATTCACCGGAACCCCGTCGATCAACACGAGCGTATGAGCGGAGTCGGTCCCGCGGGTGAAGACCGACGTCGTCGCCCCCAGCCCCCCCTGCGCAACGACATCCAGTCCCGGCACCTCACGGAGCGCGTCGGCAACGGTGATCAGATGCTTTTCTTCAATCGTCTTCCGGTCGATGATGGTGACGGAAGCCGCCGTCTCCTGCAATGGCACCTCCGTCCGGGTTGCCGTAACGAAAACAGGGGGGAAAGTGGGAATCTCTTCAGAGGGTTCTTCTGCGCCGAATACGCGGGTACTGACGGTAACCAAAACGAGCAATGAGCAAAACGCAACACGCCATTGGAACGGGGTCATCGAGCCTCTCCCTTCGAAAGGTGAAATGTGATCCTAAAGGGCCCGGTCTCCTGGCTGGGGGCAACCTACTCCCACGCCTTCCCATCCGTCGAATGTGGGGCCCGAGCGGTGAAGAGGCGCAAATGCGGCGCCACTTCATCCTCCGATGCCCCACGCCCGCGCTCGCATTGGCGAAGCCAAATGCTCGCTTACCCGGACAGTGGCCGTTGTGGTTTCGTTCCCGTTACAGTTGCGGGGCAGCAGCGGCTTCTCACCGCTTTCCCGATCAACCCTTCAGGTTTTCTATTTTCGTTTTAGCAAAAAAAATCCCCGCCTTTCGAAGGGAAAGGGGGGATCGAATGAGTCCGCCCCCGTCTTGACCATCGAAGACAGGTGGTACATCCGATTCAGGCAGGTCTTCTGGCTCTGGGACGATCTTACTCCCGGCCCCTTCCCATCCCTCGCGAACTCAGGATAGTGGTATTCGGCCGGTTTCGCATCCCATGACAGCGGCGGGTCCGCTCCCGATTTGCACGGGATTCCCTTTTCAATCCCGACATGACGTCGGAATCACCTGAACGGGTTCTTTGTCGAACGGATCATCTATACCAGGCGGGGAAAACGAAATCAACTAAAAAATAATGGATGAAGAAGCGCTCAGCGCTCAGCCGTCGGTTCATTCCTCAATCTGAATAACGGATGAAGCTTGCTCAGTCTTGGACGTAGAGGAGTAATTCTCGATTGATATAAATGACGAATTCGGATTGAATGAGGGGGAAAAACTGGACCGGCTGATTGAAATAATCTTTCACCCGGCAGAATCCTTCGGGAAGGTTGACGAAGATGTCACCTTGTATCTCTTTGCCCCGGATCATTTTCAAAGAGACCGTATATTTCTTCCCCAAGGTCATCAGATCATCTTTCTCCAGCTCCGCTCGGACCTTGGCCGATGCGATGCGGGACCGATTCAACAGGAGCGTTCCATTCTTTGTTCTCAGCGGGATGACCCGGGTCTCTTCATTGAGGAGATCTCCGACTTTTTGAAGCCCCGCATGGTGCGCTTCATAGAGCCGGAGAAAAACCTCTCCGTCGATCTCGCTTCCGTCGTAGAGCTCGAAGAGAACCGGGCGATTTTCCTTTTCGATCTTTCTCTCATCCACGCGGAGCGGCTCCCTGCGGGGCGGCTGGCTGCCCCGGTAATGGGAAGAGGGCCTTATTCGTGGCAAATTTATGCGCCTCTTCGACCGTGACTTTCTTCGCCGCCACCAACGTTTGAAGCGCCTGATCCATGAGCTGCATCCCTTCGGCCTTTCCCGTTTGAATCACCGAGGGGATCTGGAACGTCTTTGCTTCCCGGATCAGGTTGGAGGTGGCGGTATTCACCAGAAGAATCTCCAGCGCCGCGCACCGTTTGCCGTCGACCGTCTTCAAGAGGTTCTGCGCAACGACCCCTTTCAGCGATTCGGCCAGCATCGCCCGGATCTGCTCCTGCTGGTTGGTCGGAAAGACGTTGATGATCCGGTCGACCGTCTTGGCGGCGCTGCTCGTGTGCAGCGTTCCGAAGACAAGATGGCCGGTCTCGGCCGCCGTGATCGCGAGCTCAATCGTCTCCAGATCGCGCATCTCTCCGACGAGGATGATATCCGGGTCTTCGCGAAGGGCCGCTTTCAGCGCGGCGGCAAAAGTTTTTGTATCCCGCCCCACCTCCCGCTGATTGATGAGACATCCTTGACTGGTATGGACAAACTCGATCGGATCTTCCACCGTGAGGATATGCTCTTTTTTCGTCCGATTGATGTAGTCGATGATCGCCGCAAGCGTGGTCGATTTCCCGCTCCCCGTCGCACCGGTGACCAACACCAGCCCCTTTTTTAAGTGAGCGAATTTTAAAAGCGTCGAAGGAAGCCCCAGTTGCTCCACAGTCAGAATTTGGGTGGGGATCATCCGGAAGACGGCGCTGATCCCGAGCCGGCCGACAAAGATGTTGGCCCGGAAGCGGGCCTGCAGATCGGGAACCTCATAGGCAAAATCGATGTCGTGGGTCTCTTCAAACTTTTCTTTCTGGACCTCGCTCATGATTTCATAGAGGAGCTTCTGGTTTCCTTCATGAGTCAGTTTCTCGGAGGTGACCGGAACCAAATCACCCGCCGCCCGCATCATCGGGGGATTCTGCGGCGAGAGATGCAGATCGGATCCTTTCTTCTCCCTTAATGCTTTGAAGAGGACATCGATTTGAGGCATGTTCACTCCATCTGATCACGAACGGAATCAAGCTTAGCATAAGAAGGAAAATCCGCAAGACCAGCAAAGTCATGGATGGATTTGACTTAAGGAAGGAGATGACCAAAAAGGGATAAGATGAGAAAGAAGCCTAAAATAAAACAGGGGCGAGTGGGCGGCTCGCCCCTGCCCGATCGAAGGGCCGGAGGAGGAACAAGGGGGGGGAGTCCTCCTCTCTCTCTATTTTCCTTCGATCAGCATCAAATCGGGGTCTTCCAGATGCTGAATCACCGTATTCATAAAGCGGGCCGCCTCGGCGCCGTAGATCACACGGTGATCGAAGGTGAGGGAGAGGGGCAGAATTTTTCGGATGACCATCTCCCCCGACCGGGCGACGACCTTATCTTCGATCTTGCCAAGGCCGAGGATGCCGACCTCCGGATAGTTGATGATCGGCGTCCCGTAAATCCCGCCGATGACGCCGTAGTTGGTGAGGGTAAAGGTCCCTCCCTTCAGATCGGCGAGGTCGATCGTTCGGGAGAAGGCCTTCTCGGTTTGCATCGAAATCTCTTTCGCCAAATCCAGGACGCTCTTCTCATCGGCCCGCTTGATGACGAAGACCATCAGCCCTTCCGGCGTGTCGATGGCGATTCCAATGTTGTAATATTTTTTCAGGAGGATCTCCTCCTTCTCCTCGTCCAGGGTCGCGTTCAGAAAAGGATACGCTTTCAATCCCGACACGACCGCTTTGATGATAAAGGGGAGATAGGTCAGCTTGAACCCGCGATCCTCGGCCAGCTGCTTCTTCTTCGACCGGACGTTTTCAAGCGCGGTCACATCGGCATCGTCGGTGAAGGTGACGGCGGCGACCTTCTGGGACGACTCCGCGACCCGCTTCGCCGCGCTTCGCCGAACCCCTCGAAACGGGACCCGTTCGACCGGACCGAGCGCGCTTGCTTCGACCGGGTGCGTCGGATGCACCGTCGGAGCGGTCCCTTTTTGACCGGCCGCCACGCGCTCGACATCGTCCCGTGTCAGGCGACCGCCGGGGCCGGTTCCCGAGACCTTCGAGAGATCGACCCCCAGCTCCTTGGCCCGCTCTCGAACAGACGGGATCGCCCGCACTTTAAATTCTTCTTCGGCCTCGACCAGTTTCCCAACCACGGAGCCGGCATCTTTCCGAGCCGGCTCCGGCGGCTTCTTCTCCGTCGCCTTCTTTGCCGTAGTCGATTCCTCGGTCTCGACGACAACGAGGACCGATCCGACATGAATGATCTCTCCCGGCTTCCCCCGCTGCTCCACGATTTTTCCCGTGTAAGGGGACGGAAGGGTCACCACCGCCTTGTCGGTCTCGACCTCGACCAACGGCTGATCCTCTTTAACGGATTCTCCCTCGGAGACGAGCCATTTGACCAACTCTCCCTCGGTAATCCCTTCACCGACATCGGGGAACTTAAATTCTTTGCGCATCAGAATCCTACGACCTGTTCGGCGGCTTCGACGATCTGGTCCACATCGGGAAGATAATATTTTTCGGTCTTTGGAAGGGGGATCGGCGTGTCGAATCCGGTCACCCGCGTGATGGGGGCCTCCAGAGAAAGGAGCGCCTCCTCGCAGAGGCGGGCGGCGATCTCCGCACCGAGTCCGCAGGTACGGGGGGCCTCGTGAATAATGACGGCGCGGCCGGTCTTCTCAACCGACCGGAGGATCGTCGCGCTGTCGAGCGGCGAGAGGGTCCGCAGATCGATCACCTCCGCCTCAATCCCTTTCTCGGCCATCTGATCGGCCGCCTTCAAGGTGGGGTGAAGCATCGCCCCCCAGGCGATCAGGGTCACATCTTTCCCCTCCGCGACGACCCGCGCCTCGCCGAGCGGAATGAGATATTCTCCCTCGGGAACCTCCTCTTTGATCGCCCGATAGATTTTGGACGGCTCCAGGAAGATCACCGGATCGGGATCTCGGATCGCAGAGAGCAAGAGCCCTTTCGCCTCCGCGGGGGTGGAGGGAACAACGACTTTTAAACCGGGGGTGTGGACGAAGAACGCTTCAGTGCTCTCGGAGTGATGCTCCGGCGCATGGATGCCGCCGCCGTACGGGGTGCGGACGACGAGCGGACAGGTGTAGCGGCCGCGCGTCCGCGTCCGCAGCCGCGCGGCGTGAGAAATCAACTGCTCCATCGCCGCGTAGAGGAAGCCCATGAATTGGATCTCGACCACCGGCCGGAGACCATACGCAGCCATCCCAATGGCGACGCCGACAATCCCCGACTCGGAAAGGGGGGTGTCGACCACGCGCCGCGCGCCGAAGGTGTCGATCAATCCCTCGGTCACCCGGAAGACCCCGCCGTCGGGGCCGATGTCTTCGCCCATCAAGACGACATCGGGATTCTTCTCCATCTCGTGACGGAGAGCCTGATTGATCGCTTGAACCAGATTCAACTTGCTCAATCTCTCTCCTTTTTTTGCAAACGCTTGCGAAGCTGTTCTTTTTGACGGAGAAGATCGGGGGTAAGGTTTGCGAAGAGGGTATCGAACATTGCTTCCGGGTTCGCCGGTGGAACCGCTTCGAATTCATGGACCGCCGCGGCGACCCTCTCCTGCGCCTGCCGGCGGAGAGTCTGCTCGTCGGCCTCGGACCAGCCATACTCGCGCTCCAAGAGGGCGCGAAGCCGAACGAGCGGGTCCTTCTTTCTCCAGGCGGCGACATCTTCCGCTTTTCGGTAGCGGGAAGCGTCATCGGCCGTTGTATGGTCGCTCAAGCGATAGGTAAAGCATTCGATCAGCGTCGGCCCTTCGCCGCGCCGCGCCTTCTCCAGCGCATTCTTCACCGCGGTGTAAACGGCAAAAACATCATTGCCGTCGACCTGAATTCCCTCAAACCCATAAGCGATCGCTTTCTGCGCCAACGTCGCCGACGCGGTCTGACGGGAAAGGGGAACCGAAATCGCCCAATGATTATTTTGGCAGATGAAGACGATGGGGAGACGGAAGACGCCGGCGAAGTTGAGCCCTTCGTGAAAATCGCCTTTGGAAGTCGCCCCGTCGCCGAAGAAGGTGGCGACCGCGACCGGATCTCCTTTGAATTGCGCCGCCCAGGCGGCGCCGACCGCGTGCGGGATGTGCGTTCCGACCGGAATCGCGATCGGGAAATCGTGTTGGTCCTCGGGAATGGCGCTCCCACGTTCATCCCCCGACCAATACTGATAGATCATTCTCATCGGGAGGCCGCGGAGAAGGGAGACCCCCGGCTCACGGAAGGCGGGAAAGATCCAATCGGAGGGACGAAGCGCTGTCGCGCTGCCGACCTGCGCCGCTTCCTGTCCCTGAACCGAAGCGTAGGTGCCGAGACGGCCCTCGCGCTGGAGGTTCAGCGCTTTTTCATCGAAGGTCCGGATGAGCAGCATCGCTTCATAAAATCCTTTGACCTCTTTCTCATCCAGCGCCGGCCAGAGGGTGCGATCGACCCGTCCGGCCTCGTCTAAAATTTGAAGAAACTCGACCTTGAACTCATGTATGATTTTCTTCGGCATCGACCTCTCTCAATGTCGAATTTATTATAACACATCCGTTTCAGCGTTTGCCTCCATGCAAGCCCGGGCGGGCTGCTTGAGAGAGAGCGATGTGTTATAATGAGCCGTAGAAACAGAGAGAGAAGGTTATGGCAAAAAAAGTCTTTCTTATTAGCGCGGTTCGCACGCCGATCGGAGCGTTTCAAGGGGCGCTCGGCCCCCTCTCGGCGACACACCTGGGAAGCCGTGCGATCGGCGAAGCGATCTTGCGCGCCGGCC
Source organism: Candidatus Manganitrophaceae bacterium (assembly GCA_004297235.1). Lineage (GTDB taxonomy): Bacteria > Nitrospirota > Nitrospiria > SBBL01 > Manganitrophaceae > Manganitrophus. The sequence goes on from SCUR01000537.1 coordinate 14,677, forward strand.
TTCGGCCCGATCAGATCGATGAGGTTTTGATGGGGAATGTGTTGTCGGCCGGACTCGGCCAAGCACCGGCCCGGCAAGCGGCACTGGGGGCAGGCCTCCCCGACCGCGTTCCCTGTACGACGATCAACAAAGTTTGCGGCTCCGGACTGAAAGCGGTGATGATGGGCGCCCAAGCGATTGCGCTCGGCGATGCCGATATCATCGTCGCCGGCGGGATGGAGAGCATGACGAATGCGCCTTACCTTCTCGAACGCGCGCGGTCGGGTTACCGCCTCGGCCATGGGACCTTGGTCGACAGCATCATCAAGGACGGCCTCTGGGATGTCTACAACGACTTCCACATGGGATCGGCCGCGGAGCAATGCGCGGAGGAATATAACCTCAGCCGAACGGAGATGGACGACTTCGCCGTCGAGAGCTATCGCCGGGCGCAAGAGGCGCAGCAGCGGGGTGAATTCAAACGAGAGATCGTCCCGATTGAAATTTCGGGACGAAAGGGACCGACGGTTTTTTCCGAAGATGAGGAACCGAGGCGGGTCGACTTTGACAAGCTCCGCAAGCTGAAGCCGGCCTTTGAGAAGGAGGGCCGGATCACGGCGGGAAACGCCTCCTCTCTCAGCGACGGCGCGGCGGCTGTTGTCCTGATGTCGGAAACACAGGCGCAGCAGAGGAGTGTTCGCCCTCGCGCCGAGATCATCGGGTATACCACGACGGCGACCGCCCCCGCCAAATTTACGATCGCCCCCGCGGCCGCGATCACCGCCTTGCTAAAGAAACACCAGCTCACCCCGTCCGAGATCGATCTCTTTGAAATCAACGAGGCATTCGCCGCCTCTTCGATGGCGGTGATTCGAGATTTGGGAATCGATTCGAAGAAGGTGAACCGGCGCGGGGGGGCGATCGCGCTGGGACATCCGATCGGCGCAAGCGGCGCCCGGATTCTGACCGCCCTGATTCACCTCTTGGAAGATCTCGACCTCTCCCGCGGAGTTGCGAGTCTCTGCATCGGCGGTGGAGAGGCGGTCGCTCTGTTGATTGAGCGACCTGCCAAAAATCTAAAAAAATAGAATTGTGAGGAAGACCGAGTGGAGCTAAACATCATCGGCATGGTCGGCGCGGGACAGATGGGGAGCGGCATTACCCAGGTGGTCTCGGCCGGAGGGTATCATGTCCTTCTCTATGACCTCGAGCCGAAAGTCTTGGAGGCCGCCGTCGAGCGGATCACCGAGGGGCTCAACAACGCCGTCAAACGCGGAAAACTGACCGAATGGGTTCGGGAAAAAACACTCAAGAACATCAAGCTGACCACCCGGCTGGAGGATATGGCCCACTGCCACATGATCATCGAAGCGGCGCCGGAGCGGGAAGAGATCAAGATGGAAACCTTTGAGCTGCTCGATACCATTTGTCCCAAGGAGGTCCTCTTCGCCACGAACACCTCCTCGATTTCGATCACCCGCCTCGCCTCGGTGACGCAGCGGCCCGACAAATTCATCGGCCTCCACTTCATGAATCCGGCTCCCATCATCAACCTGGTCGAGATTGTTCGAGGATGGCGGACCTCGGATGAGACCTTCCTCACGGCGAAACAATTCGTCGAGAAATTGGGGAAAACCGTCGTCGTCTCGAAAGACTTTCCCGGCTTCATCATCAATCGCATTTTGATGCCGATGATCAACGAGGCAATCTTCGCCGTGATGGAAGGGGTCGGCACCCCCCAGGAGATCGATACCGCGATGACGATCGGGGTCCGCCATCCGATGGGCCCGCTCGCGCTCGCCGATCTGATCGGCCTCGACACCTGCCTCGATATCATGGAGGTCCTCTTCACCGAGTTCGGCGACAGCAAGTATCGCCCCGCTCCCCTCTTGCGCAAGTATGTGGAAGCCGGCCTGCTCGGGAAAAAGACCGGGCGCGGCTTCTATTTCTATAGTAAGACTCAGGAATCGACCCCGTGAATTTGCAACTGACCGAAGAGCAGCAGATGGTCCTCGAGATGGTCCGCAGCTTCGCCGAGAAAGAGGTGAAGCCGGTCGCCTCCAAAATGGATGCCGCTTCGGAATTTCCGCACACCCTCGTAAAAGCGCTCGGCGAGATGGGACTGATGGGAGCGTTCATGCCGACCGAGTACGGCGGCTCCGGGATGGATCTCTTGACCTATATCCTCGCGATGGAAGAGGTCTCCAAAGCCTGGGCGTCTCTCGGCGTGATCATGACGGTCAACAACTCGCTGGCGTGTGATCCGATCAACCGCTTCGGTCATCCGGCGCAGAAGGAAAAGTACCTGACCCCCCTTGCACAAGGGCGGCGCTTGGGATGTTACGCGCTGACCGAACCGGGGGCCGGCTCCGACGCCGGCGGCATCGCGACGCAAGCGCGGAAGGATGGCGATCACTACGTACTGAACGGGACGAAGCTCTTCATCACCAACGGCAAGAATGCCGACGTGGCGATCGTCTACGCCGTAACCGATCCGGCGCGGGGGAAGAAAGGGATCTCGGCCTTCATCGTCGAGAAAGCCTTCCCCGGCTTCCTGGTCGGAAAGATCGAGGACAAGATGGGGCTGCGCGGCTCCGACACCGCCGAGCTGATTTTTCAGGAGTGCCGGGTGCCGGCGGAAAATCTCCTCGGGACGGAGAACGAAGGTTTCAAGATCGCGCTGGCGACGCTTGACGGCGGCCGGATCGGGATCGCCGCCCAGGCGCTCGGGATCGCGCAAGGGGCTTTCGAAACAGCCCTCACCTATGCGAAAGAGCGGAAGCAGTTCGGCCGGCCGATCGCCGATTTTCAGGCAATCCAGTCGATGCTCGCCGACATGAAGACTGAGATCGATGCCGCCCGGCTCCTGACCCATCGGGCCGCCTGGACGCGGCAGCAAGGAAGATCGGTCACCGAGATCGCCGCGAAGGCGAAGCTCTACGCCTCGGAGATGGCGAACCGGGTCGCCTACAAGGCCGTTCAGATCTTCGGCGGCTACGGCTTCATCAAAGAGTTCCCGGTCGAGCGATTTTACCGTGACGGCCGGATCACGACCCTCTATGAAGGGACCTCGGAGGTTCAGCGGATGGTGATTGCGCGGCATCTGCTTCAACCGACATTATGAAGAAAAAACGGACGGAACGAAAATCCAAGTTCACCAATCTCTCCAATATCGAGATTGATCGGCTCTATACCGAGCGAGCGACCCGGTCGATCGATCCGAAGAGCGACCTCGGACAACCGGGACAATTCCCCTACACCCGCGGCGTTTATCCGACGATGTATCGCGGGCAGCTCTGGACGATGCGGCAATTCTCCGGCTTCGCCTCTGCATCGGAAACCAACCAGCGCTATCACTATCTTCTAAAACAAGGCCAGACCGGCCTGTCGGTGGCGTTCGATCTCCCGACACTCATGGGATACGACTCCGATCACCCGAAATCGCTCGGCGAGGTCGGGAAATGCGGGGTCGCCATCGATACCGTTCACGACATGGAGCGGCTCTTCGACGGCATCCCGCTCGACCGGGTCAGCACCTCGATGACGATCAACGCCCCGGCGATCGTCCTCTTCGCCATGTATCTGGCCGTCGCCGAGAAACAGCGGGTTCCGTTTGCGCAACTGCGCGGGACGCTTCAGAACGATATTCTTAAAGAGTACATCGCTCAGAAGGAATGGATCACCTCGCCGGAACCGGCACTCAAGCTGATCAACGACACGGTCCGGTTCTGTGTCGAGGAGGCGCCTCTCTTTCACCCGATCAGCATCTCCGGGTATCATATCCGGGAAGCCGGATCGACCGCGGTGCAGGAGCTGGCCTTCACCCTCTACGACGGCCTGACCTATGTGGCATCGGCGATCAAATCGGGATTGAAGGTCGACGACTTCGCCCCGCGCCTCTCCTTCTTCTTCAACGCCCATAATGATTTCTTCGAAGAGATCGCCAAGTACCGCGCCGCCCGGCGGCTCTGGGCGCGCGAGATAAAAAAGAGATTTCACCCGCGCGACCCGAAATCGATGATGCTCCGTTTTCACACGCAGACCGCCGGCTGCACCCTCACCGCGCAGCAGCCCTACAACAACATCGTCCGGGTGGCGCTGCAGGCACTCGCCGGCATCCTCGGCGGCACCCAATCGCTTCATACTAATTCGATGGATGAGACTTATGCCCTGCCGACGCAGGAAGCGGTGACGATCGCCCTTCGGACCCAGCAGATCATCGCGCAAGAGAGCGGCGTCACCGACACGGTCGATCCCCTGGCCGGCTCGTACTACATCGAGTCGCTGACGAACCGAATGGAAAAAGAGGCGCAGCGCTATTTCAAAAAACTCGACGCGATGGGAGGGATGCTCCGCGCGATCGAGAAGGGCTTCCCGCAGCGGGAGATCCATCGGGCCGCCGTCGCCTATCAGCAGGAGATCGACCGGAAGGAGCGGCTGATCGTCGGCATGAATGCCTTTGTTGAAGAGAAGGAGCGCCCGATCGAAATTCTCAAGGTCACGGGAGATGTGGAGCGGCGGCAGGTCGCGCGGCTGAAAAAAGTAAAAGCGGAGCGCGATCCGAAAAAACTTCGGCAGGCTTTGCAGCGGCTCACCTCCGCAGCCGAAGCCGGCGCCTATCTGATGCCGTTGATCCTCGACGCCGTCCGCGCCGAAGCGACGGTCGGAGAGATCTCCGACGTCTTTAGAAATGTTTTTGGCGAGTACCGGGAGACGGTCTCGTTCTGACATGAAGCTCGGCACCTTTGAAATCGAACCGCTCACCGACGGCACCTTCCGCCTCGACGGCGGAGCCATGTTCGGCGTCGTCCCGAAAGTACTCTGGGAAAAACATCATCCCGCCGACGACCGGAACCGGATTCATCTGGAACTCGGCGCTCTCCTCATCAAGGCGCACGGGATGAACATCCTCGTCGATACCGGAATCGGCAACAAAGGGGACGAGAAGTTTAATGAAATCTACGCCGTGAAGCGCACACCCTCTATCGAAGCGTCCCTTGCGAAACACGGCCTCGCGCCGGCCGACATCGCCCTCGTTATCAACACCCACTTTCACTTCGACCATGCCGGCGGAAATACAAAACGAGATGACCACGGCCACATCCATCCGACCTTTCCCAGAGCCACTTACTTTATCCAGAAAGGAGAGTGGGAATTCGCCAATACTCCCAATGAGCGGACCCGCGGCAGCTACCTCTTGGAAAACTACGAAGTCCTTCCAAAGGAAGGGCGGCTTGATCTTCTGGAAGGAAACTCGGAGATCCTCAAAGGAATCTCGGTCGTCCGAACCCCCGGCCACACGGAACACCACCAGTCGATTCTGGTTGAGTCGAACGGCGAGAAGGCGCTCTTCATCGGCGATCTGATTCCGACCGCCGCGCATTTGCCGCTCCCCTACATCATGGGATATGATCTTTTTCCCCTCACGACAATGGAGACGAAACGAGAGCTGCTGGCGCAGGCGCACGAGGAACATTGGCTCTTGATCTTCCAGCACGACCCGAAGATTCGGATGGGATATTTGAAAAAGAAAGAAGGCCGATACCAGTTAGAGGAGGTCCAAGTTGGCTAGATCGGCGGCGAAGAGCGCTCCCGCAAAATCATCTCAACACAAGCGACCCGTTGAGCGGCGCAAACGGGTGCTGCTGGCGAAGATCGGCCTCGACGGCCATGACCGCGGCATCAAGGTGGTCGCCCGCGCCCTGCGCGACGGGGGGATCGAGGTCATCTACCTCGGCCTCCACCACACCCCCGCCGAAATCGTCGCGTCGGCGATTCAAGAGGATGCCGATGCCGTCGGCCTCTCGATCCACTCCGCCGCCCACATGACCCTCTTCGAAGAGGTCCTGAAGCTCCTGAAGAAGGAAAGGGCGACCGACATCGCCGTCTTCGGCGGCGGCATCATCCCCGATGAAGATATCCGCAATCTCAAAAAACAAGGCATCCGCGAAATCTTCACCCCCGGCGCTCCGCTGGACCAGATCGTTCAGTTCGTAAAAGGTCTGAAAAGAAAGTGAGGTATCCCCAGAGACTTCAACGATTCCGGTAGACCACCTTCCCCTTTTTCAAAACCTTCGCCACATGATTCACCCCGAAGAAGTAAGGCAGCTCTTCGTAGTGCTCCAAATCCAGAATCAAAATATCCGCCTGTTTTCCAACCTCCAAACTTCCGACCTGATCTCCCATCCCCAGGGCGTAGGCGGCATTGATCGTCGCCGCCGAAATCGCTTCCGCCGCGGTCAGCTTGAAATCACGAACGGCGAGATGAATGATCTCCTGCATCGAAAGGCACGGCGACGAGCCGGGATTAAAATCGGTCGCCACCGCAATCGGCACACCTGCTTCGATGAGCTCCCGCGCCGATGGAAGATGCGTTGCTTTCAAAAAATGAGAAACCCCCGGCAGCAACACGCCGACCGCGCCGCTCTCGGCTAAGAGGGATATCTCATCGGCGCGGATGTGATCGAGATGATCGACCGACACCGCCCCGAACTCCGCCGCCAGCCGGACCCCGCCCTGATCCGAGAACTCCCCCGCGTGCAGCTTGATCCCAAAACCTTCTCGCCTCGCCGCCTCCAAGATTCGCCGCGTCTGATAATAATTGAACGCCCCTTCCTCGCAAAAAATATCGCAAAAGCGGGCCCGTCTTCGGGCGGCCGGAAGCATTTTGATGACCCGGTCGACATAGGCCTCTGGCCGTTTCGAATACTCTTTTGGCACAGCATGGGCTCCCATGAAGGTCGGA